>NZ_DDDQ01000006.1:0-12304 GCF_002336325.1 Roseivirga sp. UBA1976
CGGTTGGATAACCAGCATTAATCAGCGGGCTGCTGCATCACAAAAACGAATCAATCAGTTTTTGCAGGAAACCAACCACATTCAAAGTACCGAAAACCTCCAACGCGACATTAAGGGAGATGTAAGCTTCGATAATGTGAGCTTTGTATATCCTGACTCGGGTATCCGGGCATTGCAAAACGTTTCGTTCGATGTAAAAGCGGGACAATCTATCGCTATTATTGGCACTACGGGGTCAGGAAAAAGCACCATTGCCAACCTGATGCTGCGTTTGTACGATAGCTCATCAGGATCTATTACCATAGATGGGAAGGACATTAGGGCGTACAACATTTCCAATATGCGCGATCAAATGGGCTATGTTCCGCAAGATGTATTCCTGTTTTCTGACACTATTCAGAACAACATTGCTTTTGGCAGTAACAGTATTAGCTACGAGCAGGTGGTGCAGGCGGCCAAGGATGCTGATTTGTACGATAACATAACGGACTTTCCGAAAGGGTTGCAAACCATGTTGGGGGAGCGAGGCATAACCCTTTCCGGTGGGCAAAAGCAGCGGGCATCCATTGCCAGAGCCATAGTGCGTAACCCAAAGATTCTCATCTTAGACGATGCCCTCTCGGCCGTTGACACCAATACTGAAAACACCATCTTGAACAGCCTTTCGCGTATAATGAAGGGGCGAACTACGGTAATCATTTCTCACAGGGTATCTTCAGCCAAGCTGGCCGATAAGATCATTGTGCTAGACGATGGCAAAATCATAGAGCAAGGCACAAATGAGTCTTTACTGGCATTGAATGGCGTTTATAAAGAGCTTTACGATAAGCAGCTTAAAGAAAAAGAATCGGTTGAATAGGCCATTGGCCATGCAAACCCGATAAACTCGTGACCTGAGGCTTTTGGTAGGCTATACCCCACTCTCCGGAGCATTTTGCTTGTTACTGTTTAACCGGCATATCGATTAGCAACAGGTTTTCTGACACGTACTGCTCCACGGTAAAATTCTGAAGCTCCAGCCCATTGTCTTTTGCTGTAGCTTTAATATTTCCTTCAATTGTAGAGGGGCTGGGCATAACCACATTATGGGCACTAATGGAAGCCCGCACCGCATTTGTGGCAGGGATGGTCATTCGCTGATAGTGCTCCGGAATGTCTGAGGCCCCTTCGTTTAGCTTCACCCCAATAAACATTTTCAACTCGTCTTCGGCAAGGGTAGTATCCTGATAGTGTACTATGGTGAGTATTCCGGATATGCTGCCCGACTCCACATAACCTCTTGCTTCAACAAAGGCAGCCTCTATCTCCGGGCTGTCGCCCTCGCCCTTAAAGGGGGTTCCTACCAGATGGTAATCGGCTACAGACTCTACGCTATATTCTACTGAATTGAGCCCTCCAAGGTATAGATAGAGTGAAACAACCGCTAAAAAAGCAACTAACCCAATTACAATCTTTGTTTTTCTATTCATGGCCTAACTACCTCTTTGTATTGCATATTATACAGGCGGGCATAGAACCCACCTTTATCTAATAGTTCCTGATGTTTACCAATTTCTTTAATCTCACCTTTATCGAGTACAATAATTTTATCGGCACCCTGAATGGTCGATAATCGGTGAGCAATAACTATGGCTGTGCGACCTTTCATTAGCACCTCTATGGCCCGTTGAATCATCTCTTCCGTCTCAGTATCTACAGAAGATGTGGCTTCGTCTAGCACAATTATTTTGGGGTCATAAACCATTGCCCTAACAAAGGAAATAAGCTGTCTTTGCCCTACAGAGAGGGTAGAACCTCTTTCCATCACATTGTAATCGTAGCCTCCGGGTAGCCTTTCAATTATTTTCTTAACCCCAACCAAATCAGCCGCTTCGGCAATCTTGGCATCGCTTATATCGGGGTTACCGAGCGTAATGTTCTGTCTTATGGTGTCTGAAAAGAGAAAAACGTCTTGTTGAACAACCCCAATATGGCTCCTCAGCGCACTCAGGTCATATTCTTCCAGGTTGACGCCATCAATGGCAATTTCGCCTTTGTTTATTTCATAGAAGCGCGAAAGCAGGTTAATCACAGAAGACTTTCCGGCTCCGGTGGCACCAACCAGGGCTACGGTTTCGCCCTCTTTCACCTCAAAAGAGATGTCTTTCAATACATAATCTTCGTCATTGTATGCAAACCATACATTCCTAAAGCTTACCTCTCCCCGAATCTCTCTGGGAGCATGTGCCCCTTCATTGGTCATGTGCTCATTATTATCGAGCAAATCGAAAATTCGGTTGGAGCTAACAATACCCATTTGCAGTGTATTGAAGCGGTCGGCAATCATACGTATGGGTCTAAAGAACATCTGAATGTACATAATGAAAGCAATGATAACCCCAGGTCCGGCACTGGTGTTGACCAATATGCCTCTGGCTCCGTACCAAACGGCCATTCCTATGGCAATAGCCTGAATAATTTCGGCCACCGGAAAGTAAATAGAATAGTATAGCACAGAACGAATATGGGCCTTTCGATGCTCGGCATTAATGGTTTTGAACTTATCCATTTCGCGCTTTTCGGCATTAAATATCTGCACTATATTCATTCCTGTTACATGCTCTTGCACAAAGGAGTTGAGATTGGACACGGCATTGCGCACCTCATTGAAAGTAACTTTGATCTTCTCTTTGAAAACATAGGTGCTAAAAATCAGTAAGGGCAATGTGGAAAGGCTAACCAGGGTTAGGCGCCAATCGAGATAAAACATAAACCCTATAAGGAACACCAATTGCAACAGGTCTCCGATAAGTGCGGCCAGACCCTCGCTAAATACATTGGAAAGTGTTTCTATATCTGACACATTTCGCGTAACCAGCCGGCCAATAGGTGTTTTATCGAAAAACTTTAGTTTTAGCCTGATGAGGTGATTGTATAGCTTTACGCGGATATCTTTAATGATTACCTGCCCTACCCAGCCAGATAAGTAGGTATGTGAATACTGCACAATGGCCAACACAATAAGGTGACCAATAAGAATGGTGATCATAAACACCAAACCATCGTAGTCGCCATTGGGTACATAATTATCAATAGCCCTTTGCACAATCATGGGCCTGATGGGCGTGAGAATGGCCAGAAATACGGTTAGAAAAACCAGTAAATAGAACTGCTTAATGTAGGGCTGTGCATACTGAAACAGGCGCTTAAGCACCTTAAAGTCTACAACATTTCCACTTTTTACCTTGGCCTGATCTTTTTCCAATGCTACAAATAGATATGGTTTGGATAGTTTACCTCCGAAAGGTATAGTCCATGCGGAGGAGCTGCTTTACCAGCCTTTGTGCGGTTTTTCGCTGCAATGATACTAACAAAATCTTCTATGGTAAGTTTCTTTCTACCTACTTCGAGCAAGGTACCCACCAGTGCCCTTACCATTCCGCGTAAAAACCTGTTTGCCCTAACGTTAAAAACCAATTGATCGTTCTGAAAATACCACAAGGCTTTAAATACCTCGCATTCAAAATGATTCACTTCTGTTTTTACACGGCTAAAACTTTCAAAATCCTGCCGACCCAATAGCTGATGAGCCGCCTCGTTCATTAAGTCTACATCGAGCGGACGAGAATAAAAATAGCTTTGTCCTCGTAGAAAAGGATTCTTTTTCTGATGAATAAAATAGTGGTACCCCCTCACTTCGGCATCGAATCGTGCATGGGCATCTTCTCTAACCAACCGACAAGCGGCAATGGCTATGTCATCCGGCAAAACAGCATTTAGTTTATAGGCGAGCTGATCGGGCGGTAGCTGAGAAGACGTATCGAAATGCGCTACCTGAAAATGGGCATGAACACCTGCATCGGTTCGGCCACTGCCTGTAATGACTGTTTCCTGACCCAGTATTCTGGTTAGCCCTTCTTCTATTTCCTGCTGAACAGAATGGGCGTTTTGCTGGCGTTGCCAGCCATGGTAGTTTGCACCATGGTAAGAAAGTTCAAGAAAGTATCTCAATGCTCTTCTATCGGCAGCCTAACAGCGCCTCTTACTCTTTGTGGTTAACACTTTTCGTAAATAATAGCGGCTCCCTGCCCTACTCCAATACACATGGTGGCCAGTCCGTATTTTACATTATTTCTCTTCTGCATTTCATGCAGCAGGGTAGCTGAAATTCTTGTTCCGCTGGCCCCCAGAGGGTGTCCAATAGCAATTGACCCTCCATTTACATTGACCTTTTCAGGATCTAAGCCCAGCTCTTGCATGCAGGGAATAGATTGTGCTGCAAAAGCCTCATTCAACTCAATTAAATCCAGATCGTTTACGGTTAACCCAGCTCGCTTCAATGCTTTTTGTGTAGCCGGAATGGGCCCGATACCCATTATATGTGGCGAAACACCGGCAATAGCCACCGCGGCTACCCTGGCCATTGGCTTAAGGTTAAACTGCTTTAGTGTGGCTTCGTTGACCATCAATGCTGCGGCCGCACCATCATTAATTCCCGATGCATTTCCGGCTGTCACCGTACCGCCTTCTTTGAACGCTGGTCGCAAACCGGCCAATTTTTCCAACGAAGAAAGCCTGGGCTGTTCATCTTTGGCAAACACAATCGGGTCGGACTTTCGTTGTGGCACTTCTACCGGCACAATTTCCTGAGCAAACTTTCCGGCTTCGTATGCCGCCTGGTATTTTAATTGAGAGCCGTGCGAGAACTCATCTTGTGCTTCGCGGCTAATCCCCCATTGCTCAGCCACATTTTCGGCTGTTTCTCCCATGGCAAAAGGGTAATGCAACTTGGCCAATTTGGGGTTTATAAACCTCCAGCCAATAGAGGTATCGTATATTTCGGCATTTCTGCCGTAGGCTGTTTCCGACTTGCCCATGACAAAGGGGGCACGTGTCATGCTTTCTACACCTCCGGCAATATAGGCCTGTCCTTCACCCAAAAGCAGGCCTCTGCTAGCATCCATAATAGACTGAAGACCCGAGGCACACAGGCGGTTAACTGTTACTCCACCCACCTCAAGGGGTAGACCAGCCAGCAATGCAGCCATACGGGCTACGTTCCGATTATCTTCTCCGGCCTGATTGGCGGCTCCAAAAATCACATCTTCTATGAGAGATATGTCGAACGATGGGTTTCGGTCTACCAGCGCCTTAATGACATGCGCTGCCAGGTCATCGGGCCGAACACTGGCCAATGAGCCTCCGAATTTTCCAATGGGTGTTCTTACTATATCGACTATATATGCTGATTCCATGGTGAGCTATATGAATTAGGATGTTTGAATTTCGAATTGATATGCGAATTAACCGAATTTAGACCAAGCTGAAAAAGGCACGACCTTAAATCGTACATCTAACACTCCCAATCGTAAATCGGTTTACTATATTTGCACCCAAATCAAGAAATCATGATTCAGCGTATACAAACACTCTTTTTGCTAGGTGTAGCCATCTTAATGGGAATGACCAATATCTACTATTTGTGGGGAGAAAAAACTGCCGATAACCAAACTGTGGCTATACTTACCACATTGAAAATGAAAGTAGTAGACACCGCAGGCACGCTGAACGATTTTTCTGACGACACCATTGTAAGAGAAGACTCTACCTGGTATTTGATGGCGCTAACCATTGCCGCCTCGCTGGTAGCCATATTTTCAATTTTGCAGTTTAAAAATAGACTGAACCAAATGAAACTGGGGGCTTTAAATGCCCTGATAATGGCCGCTACTCTTGGACTTAGCTACTATAAAATTTATCAGTATGAGGGTCTAATTGAAGGGCAGGGAGCCATTTCGCTGGGATTTTACCTGCCGGCTGGAGCCATGTTCATGAATATTATTGCCAACCGCTTTATCCGCAAAGATGAAAAACTGGTAAAGAGTGTGGATAGAATCAGGTAGCTAACCTTTCTTTTTCTATTACTTTCTTAACCTCTCTCAATTTCCTAAGAATTGCTTCGCTTGCATTCACACCGGAGTTGACAAAGCTTTTCAGCACTAAGAAAATTGCTAGAATAAAAAACCACAATGGCTACTAGTGTTAAGAGTTCATCCATGGTTTATTGGTTATAAATTCATTTAAAATTGGCTCAAAACAGAGGGCTTTAAAAACCAAAAAGGAGCCTCTGATATTCAAAAGCTCCTTTTTAGATGATACGTTTTTTGCCTATTAATTAATCTCTATCAATTCAATCTTAAAGTTCAGGTTCTCGTTAGGGTAGATTTTACCTGCCCCAGCATTTCTATAGGCCAATACAGATGGAATGTAAAAATCTCCCTCACCACCTTCTTTTAACAAATAGGTAGAAAGCTGAAAGCCCGGAATAATATCGGCATAGCCCAACTGAAACTCCAATGGCTTGTAGTCTCTTTGCGGATTATAGATGTTTTTGTCTTTGGCTAATGACTCAATATTGGTATCGAGCAGCTCTCCACTAAAACGGTATAGTTTATAGTTCACCTTCACCTTTTCTCCCTGTTTGGGCAATTCGCCTGTTCCTTCGGTGGTTATGATGTACCGGATGCCGCTCTGCGATTTCTGAGCCTGTAGTCCTTTAGTACTGAGGTGGTGATCTATTTTTGCCCCGTCTATTTGTAGCTGCGCCTCGGCATCATAGGGCTCTACATCTTCATTGCATGCCATGGCCCCCATCAATACCAGGGTAACCATTATTCCTTTTATCCATTTCATAGGCTCTATTTTATTCTGTTACTATTCAACCCTAGCAATGACACGGCCTACAAGCGTTGAGTTGGAATAGACTTGCCACAAAACACCCGACAAGCCCAGAAACCTTATGGCTACTTTAAAACTGTCAGCCTGTCACCCTTTTTTGCTTGGTACGGCATTTGATTTTGCGGGGACTGAAACAAAAACTGACAAAACGTTATGCAAGAGAAAGGTACAATCTCGATACATACCGAGAACATATTTCCCATCATTAAGAAGTTCTTATACTCCGATCATGAAATATTTCTGAGAGAGCTGGTATCGAACGCAGTAGATGCTACACAAAAAATCAGGCGTTTGGCTTCGCTGGGAGAGTTCAAGGGAGAGCTGGGACAAACCCGGGTGGAAGTAGCTGTGAACAAAAAGAAAAAGACCATTACCATTAGCGATAGTGGTATTGGTATGACAGCCGAAGAAATCAAGAAATACATTAACCAAATCGCATTTTCAGGAGCCACCGAGTTTGTTGAAAAATTTAAAGATGCCGGGGATGCCAAAGAGATCATTGGTAAGTTTGGTTTGGGTTTTTACTCGGCCTTTATGGTTGCCGATAAGGTGGAGATTGATACCTTGAGTTATCAGGATGGAGCGGCTCCTGCTAAGTGGATTTGCGATGGTAGCGCTGAGTTTGAAATTAAAGAAGGAAAGCGAAAAGAAAGAGGAACCACCGTTACACTGCACGTGAATAAAGACTCCGAAGAGTTTTTAGAAGACCACAGAATTCAGCAAATACTCGACAAGTATGCCAAGTTCTTGCCGGTTGAGGTGAAGTTCGGTGAAAAAGAAGACTCGATTGAGGACGGTGAAGACAAAGACGGTAAGAAAAAGTGGAAGACCGTTAAAAAAGACAACATCATTAACAACACCGAGCCCATTTGGACCAAGTCTCCCTCAGACCTCACCGATGATGACTACCTGAAGTTCTACAAAGAGCTCTATCCATTCTCGGAAGATCCGTTGTTCTGGATTCACCTCAATGTAGACTACCCCTTTGAGCTCACCGGAATACTTTATTTCCCAAAAATCAAAAACGATTTCGAGCTACAGAAAAACAAAATACAGCTCTACTCTCGTCAGGTCTTCATTACCGATGAGGTGAAAGATGTGGTTCCTGAGTTTCTTATGCTCTTGCACGGAATCATAGATTCTCCTGACATTCCGCTCAACGTTTCAAGAAGCTACCTGCAATCTGACGGCAACGTGAAGAAAATCAACACCTACATTACCAAAAAGGTGGCCGACAAACTGGGTGAGCTCTTTAAGAAAGAAAGAGAATCGTATGAGAAAAAGTGGGACGACATTGGCCTGTTTGTTAAGTATGGAATGATTTCGGAAGAAAAATTCTATGACAAGGCCAACGACTTTGCTCTTGTGAAAAACACGGAAGGCAAGTATTTCACCCTAAAGGAGTATGAAAAACACATAGAGGCCAACCAAACCGACAAAGACAAGAATAAGGTGTGGCTTTACTCCAACAATCCGGCTAAGCAAGATGCATTTATAGCGGCCGCACGAGACAAAGGCTATGATGTTTTGGTATTCGACACGCCAATTGACAGCCACTTCATTAACCATATGGAAATGAAGCTGGACAAGACACAGATTAAACGGGTAGATGCAGACAACCTGAACAAGCTCATCGACAAAGACGAAAAGCGCGAACTGGTACTTACCGATGAGCAAAAGGAAAGTCTAAAAGGAGTCTTTACCAAAGCCATTGGCAAAGACAACTTTAAGGTAGAAGTAGAAGCACTTTCGCCAGACGATGCTCCGGTAACCATTACCATGTCTGAGTTTATGCGCAGAATGAAGGAAATGCAAGCCACCGGAGGCGGAGGATTCAACATGTTTGGCAGCATGCCCGACACCTACGATGTCACAGTGAACGGCAACCATAAACTGGCCGATAAAATTTTAAAATCGGTGGCCGATGAAACTAAGGAAGGTCTTGCCAAGCAAGCGGTTGATTTAGCCATGTTGTCTCAAGGTCTACTAGAAGGCAAAGCCTTAACCGATTTTATTAAAAGAAGCACAGAGTTACTGGGTAAGTAACAGAGCCATATAATTCAACTCAATGCCACACCTTGTCAGGTGTGGCATTTTTGTTTTCTACAATTAGAACTAAATTCAAGAAGCGTTCATCATAATCTTAAAGACGTGGTCATGAAAAGGTCAATTTCAATTCTACTCTTCTTTATCTCCTGCGTAGCCTTTTCCCAAAGTGCTAAAATCACTGTAAAGCAGGAAGGGTTTGGAGAGAATCACCAACTCCGACTCATCATCAACGGAAAAATGCTTGAAGTAAATCCTAATGGTGAGCTCATCTATTCAGGTGAAATAGACCTATCTAAGCCGGTTTATGGTATGGTTATTAACCCTGAAAGTAAATATTCAGGGTTTTATGTAGAGCATGGAGCTACTGAAGTTATTGTAAAGAAAAAGGGATTCCCATCGTCATTGGAGGTACCTGGTTCCAATTCACATGCCATCTACTCTTCTATTGCCCATGCTAAAAATGAAAAAGACTTTCTCACCAATACTTTGGCCAATATTGAAAACCCGGTAGCCTTAGACATATTCAACCAAAGGTTCAGATTTGAAAAACTCAGCCTGGAAGAATTGAAACAGGTTTATAATTCAGCTCCTGAAAAGCACAAAGATCTGTTGGCCGACTTGAGCGCATTTATAAACACTGCCGGGTTGAAAAAAGCAGAAGTTGGCGGCCAAATCATAGACTTTGAAGGACAAGATCAGCACGGAAAAACCTACTCTACCAAGCAATACAGAGGTAAATACTTACTTCTCGACTTCGCTTCCACCGGCTGCGGTCCCTGCTGGGCAGGCTATCCCGATATGCAAGTGCAAACCTCCAAGTATGATAATTTGCAAGTGATCACCTACAATCAGGACAATGCCATTGAAGGCTGGAACAAGCTGGCAGAACAAAGAGGCATTAAGCTACCTTGGCCTGTTTTATGGAAGGCAGAGAACAAGTTGGAAATCTTTGAACTCTATAATGTAGAAGGATGGCCTTTGCACTATTTAATTTCTCCGGATGGCGAAATTCTGGAGTCGTGGTATGGGTCTGGGGGTGATAGACTGGAGAAGATGCTTGCTAAGTATATTAAGGATTAACAACCGACCGCCAGCGAACACCAACGTCCCTGAAAGAACAATACACGGGTTCAATAGATGTAATATCTCTTGAATTAAAACGTCATTCAGAACTTACTTAAAAAGCATAACCAATTGATTAACAGTCAATTAAAATCTTAAAATAAATTCAGGGTGACGAAACAGGTTAAATGGCATACTCCTTGGCTAATGGTCGGTGAACTTTTAACTTGATTCCATGCTTCGCAACATGTTCATGCTAGCCTGGCGCAATGCTATTCGCCACAAGCAATTCGCTATTCTCAATATACTTGGCCTAACCATAGGCATTACCGCCACGGTAATTATTGCGCTATATGTCATGAACCAGTATAGCTATGACAATTTCCATAGCAAAGGAGAAAGAATTTATAGGGTGAACCAGCCCATGATCTGGGGCGATTGGAATGAACCATTTGCTTCTACAGGTCCTAACTTAGCCATAGCCCTAAGGGCTGATGTTCCCGAATTTAAAGAGGTAACCCGGGTGCATACCCCGGGCGAAATGGCTGTTAGCTATCTGCCCGAAGGTGGCAATCCCATCTCATTCACAGAAAGCAGAGCTTTTGTGGCCGAACAGAATTTCTTTGAAATATTCGACTTTAAAGCCAAGACGGGAAGTTTAGAAACAGCTTTGGAGGTTCCCGGCAACGTGGTGATCACTCAAGAAACAGCCACTAAATATTTCGGCACAGAGGAAGCCATTGGCAAAACGCTTTTGGTAAATCAGGGCACAGACAGCTTTGCTTTCAGGGTAGCTGCTGTATTAGAAGACATTCCTACCAACTCGCATATTCAGTTCAACATGCTGCTTTCCATGGCCTCTTTCGATGATATAGAGCAAAGACAGCACCAATGGATTTGGACCACCTTTGTCACTTACGGACTAGTGGCAGAGGGGGTAGATATCGATAAACTGGAAGCCAAGATTCAATCTATTCCTCCAAAATGGGCAGAACAAGAGATACAGAATATCTTTGGGCAGAGCTACGTAGAATACATCAAAGACAGAACCTGGACACTCGAGCTTCAGCCATTAAGTGAGGTTTATTTGTACTCCCCGCCATCTGGCAACCGTATTGGCCCCAGTGGAAACATACTTTACATCCAGATTTTTTCTGCGGTAGGTGGCCTTATCTTACTCCTTTGCAGTATTAATTTTATGAACCTCTCCACTGCCAAATCGGCAAACCGAGCTAAGGAAGTGGGCATTAGAAAGGTATTGGGATCGGAAAAAAGGGCCCTCGTTCAGCAGTTCATCTTCGAATCAATTCTCTATGTTACGGTTAGTACCGTAATAGCCCTGGTTGTTACCGAAATATCTCTGGATGCTTTCAACCTGATAGCCAACACAGAATTGAGCCTTTATCGATACGCCACCAACCCTGCGGCCATCGGGTTAATTGCTGCTTTTGTGGTACTACTGGGCATAGCTGCCGGAAGTTATCCGGCCTTCTATCTTTCTTCCTTCAGCCCCATTAAAGTACTCAAAGGAAAATTAAGCTCCGGCTTTAAAGGAAGCGTGCTGAGAAACACTCTTGTAGTGGTTCAGTTCACTATTTCCGTAGCGCTAATTATAGCCACCTTCTTTGTTCAGAAACAGCTCAACTTTGTTTTGAATATGAACTTGGGGTTCAATACCGAAAACATATTGCAAGTCCATAATATGGAAATGCTAACCAACGAGCAGCAGCAAACGCTGCAAGCCATGCTTGCTACCAATCCTGCTTTTGAACAGGTGGGAATTTCTGACCTTATTCCGCCTAATGTTTGGAACGAAGACAAGTACAAAGCATATGGCCCGGATACCGAGTCAGTGACACTCAACAGAATAAGATGTAATGAAGAGTATATCGATCTACTGGGCTTAAATTTTCTGGAAGGCAGAAATTTCGATAAGACCAGAGGCACAGACCAATACAAAGTAATATTGAATGAAGAGGCCGTTAAAGTTCTGGGGTGGGAATATCCCGTCAATCCTGAAAACTCTCCGGTAGGCCAATACATTACTTTTCCCAACAGCAATGAGGCGCTCTTTGAGGTAATTGGTATAGTCGAAAACTTTAACCACAACAGTGTACGCTATGAAATAGGCCCATTGCTCCTCATTCATCAGGAAAATGATATCATGTGGAAACACAGCAACAACTACCTTTCCATTAGGTTGAACGGTGGGGCGATAGCCAGTAAAGCATCACTGGAAAGTAGCCTTAAGAACATTGAAGCAAGTGTGAAGGAAGTAGACGCTGCCATTCCGTTCGAATACTCATTTATGGATCAGATGTTTGAGGCAAACTTTAGAACAGAGCAGAGAATGGGGCAGGTTTTGAACATCTTTACCGCAATGGCCTTAACCATTGCTTGCCTGGGTCTATTTGGGCTCTCGGCTTTTGCTGCTGAACAAAGAAAAAAGGAACTAGGCATTAGAAAAGTACTGGGA
>NZ_DDDQ01000083.1:0-6028 GCF_002336325.1 Roseivirga sp. UBA1976
TTTGATGGTGACCAAATGGCCGTTCACGTTCCTCTTGGGCACGATGCTGTGCTTGAAGCAAGCTTGCTAATGCTTTCTTCACACAACATACTCAACCCGGCCAACGGTGCGCCAATTACCGTTCCTTCACAAGACATGGTACTTGGCTTATACTACGTAACCAAGGGTAGAAGATCTACAGAAGATTTTAAGGTAGAAGGAGAGGGCATGAGATTCTACTCTGCAGAGGAAGTAATCATTGCCCTTAATGAAGGAAAGCTTTCTAAGCACGCTTACATTCACGTAAAAACCAAGGTTCGTGAAAACGATGAGTTGGTTGAAAAAGTGATAGAGACCGTAGCGGGTAGAGTGTTGTTCAACGAAACTGTACCGGAAGAAGTAGGTTTTGTGAATGAGCTGCTGACTAAGAAGAAGCTTCAGAAAATTATTCAGAACGTAGTAAATATCTGTGGTATAGCTAAAACCGCTCAGTTCCTGGACGATATCAAGGAGCTAGGTTTCCAAATGGCCTACAAAGGTGGTCTCTCAATGGGTCTTGATGATATCCATATTCCGGAGTCTAAAGACGAGTTGATTGCCAGTGCCAAGGAAGAAGTAGATGCCGTATGGCAAAACTACCTGATGGGTCTTATCACAGACAACGAGCGCTACAATCAGGTTATTGATATCTGGACCCGTGTAAACACGCGTTTGACCAACGGACTGATGCAGCAGATGGAAGAAGACCAGCAAGGTTTTAACTCCATCTTTATGATGATGCACTCAGGAGCAAGGGGTTCGAGAGAGCAGATTAGACAGCTCGGAGGTATGAGAGGTCTGATGGCCAAGCCACAAAAGAACCTTGCCGGTTCGGTGGGAGCCATCATCGAAAACCCAATTCTATCGAACTTTAAAGAAGGTTTGGATGTATTGGAGTACTTTATCTCTACCCACGGTGCACGTAAAGGTCTTGCCGATACCGCTTTGAAAACTGCCGATGCCGGTTACCTTACCAGACGTTTGGTTGATGTGGCCCAGGATTGTGTGGTAAACGAAGAAGACTGTGGAACACTGAGAGGACTTACTGTTTCTGCCCTCAAAGACAATGAAGACGTAGTAGAACCACTTTCTGAAAGAATTTTAGGAAGAGTTTCTGTTCATGATATTTACGATCCGATTACCGAAGAGCTGATTATAGCTTCAGGTGAAGAGTTTACTGAAAAGATTGCTGAGCAGCTCGATGAGTCGGCTATCGAAGAAGTAGAAATCAGATCAGTTCTTACCTGTGAGTCTAAAAGAGGAGTTTGCTCCAAATGTTATGGTAGAAACCTATCTACTAACAAGATGGTGCAAAAAGGAGAAGCTGTTGGTGTAATTGCCGCTCAGTCAATCGGTGAACCAGGTACGCAGCTTACACTAAGAACATTCCACGTGGGTGGTACTGCCTCGAACATTGCTGTAGACGCGATGATTCAGGCCAAGTTCGATGGTGTGATTCAGTTTGAAGAACTTAGATCTTTACCAACTACTGACGATGAAGGCAATAAGATCAACATCGTGATGGGTAGAACCGGTGAGATTCAAATAGTTGATCCTAAGTCCAAGAAGGTGCTTATCTCTAACCACGTGCCTTATGGTGCAGTGCTCAAAGTAAAAGAAGGAGATAAAGTAGAGAAGGGCCAGGAACTATGTAAGTGGGATCCGTACAATGCGGTAATACTTTCAGAGTTTGACGGAACCATCGAGTTCGAATCCATTGAAGAAGGAATTACCTTCAAAGAGGAGTTCGATGAGCAAACAGGACACAGAGAGAAAGTAATTACCGATACTAAAGACAAAAACAAGAACCCTGCGGTGATTGTGAAGTCTAAGAATGAAACCAAATCTTACAACATTCCGGTAGGTGCCCACCTTTCTGTAGAGATAGGAGATAAAGTAAAAGTAGGACAGCCTTTGGCTAAGATTCCTAGAACCATGGGTAAATCACGCGATATTACGGGTGGTCTTCCAAGGGTAACAGAATTGTTCGAAGCCAGAAACCCATCTAACCCGGCCGTTGTGTCTGAAATTGATGGTGTAGTAACCTACGGTGGTATTAAGAGAGGTAACCGTGAAATCTTCATTGAGTCTAAAGACGGTGTGAAGAAGAAGTACATGGTGCCGCTTTCTAAGCACATTCTTGTTCAAGACAATGACTTCGTAAGAGCAGGGTATCCATTGTCTGATGGTGCCATTACTCCAAACGATATCTTGAATATTCAAGGACCAACTGCTGTTCAGGAATATTTGGTGAACGAGATTCAGGAAGTATACCGACTGCAAGGGGTGAAAATCAACGATAAGCACATTGAGGTTATCGTGAAGCAGATGATGCAGAAGGTAGAAATAATCGATGCAGGAGATACCCAATTCCTTCCTGGTCAAGTAGTAGATAAGTTTGTTTTCATGGAAGAAAACGACTCTATTCTCGACATGAAGGTTGTGTCTGATGCCGGAGACTCAGAGAATTTCAAGCCAGGTCAAATTGTTTCTCCACGAGATTTGAGAGATGAGAACTCAAGCTTGAAGAGACGTGATATGAAGTTGGTAGAGGTAAGAGATGCGCAACCAGCGGTGTCTCAACCAAAACTACAAGGTATCACTCAAGCCTCTTTGGGTACAGATAGCTTCATTTCGGCAGCATCATTCCAGGAAACCACCAAAGTATTGAGTGAAGCCTCCATTAAGGGTAAGGCCGATACGCTGAACGGATTGAAAGAAAACGTAATTGTTGGACATTTGATCCCGGCTGGTACCGGAATGAGAGAGTATGAAAACCTCATAGTAGGCAACAAAGAAGAATATGAAAAACTTCAGGCTGCTAAAGAGGCTTATCATTCAGAATCTGAAGAGAAAGTACAGTACTAATTAGCAAAGCTTAGCTATGGCAGAACAAAACGAGCAAAAACAGAACCAGCTGAATATTGAACTGACGGAAGAAGTTGCCGAAGGTCAATACGTGAATCTGGCCATGATTGCTCACTCAAACAGCGAGTTTGTGATCGATTTTATAAAGATGATGCCCGGTGTGCCAAAGGCCAAGGTGAAGTCGCGAATCGTAATTACTCCTGAACATGCCAAGCGACTGCTTTATGCACTGAAGGACAATATCGATAAGTTCGAGAATAACTTTGGACCAATAAAGCAGGCCGATGAACCGCCCAAATTCCCTATGAATTTTGGAGGTACCGTTGGAGAAGCTTAGTTAGACATTGTTAGGATATAAAAAAGGACTGCAGAAATGAAGTCCTTTTTTTGTTGATTTTGCTTTTTAGAATTCAAATTATTATATAAATTCACTAAGAAAAATTCAATCTATTAGTTTTAGAGTTAAAATGAGTATAATAAAAAGACTTGCAGTTGGAGTTTTTATTCCTATTTTTTATTTATTGTCAGATTCGTATCTGCCGTTTGAGGTGGAGGTCACTATTGGAGTATGTCTGATAATGACTATGGTTTGGTTAGTCTTTGTTCTTTCCAAATTCATGAGCATCTTAAATCACGATAATCGACTATTTAAAAAGAATAAGGAGTTGCTGATAATTTTTTTAGTTGCCATTAATCTTCCGCTTTTACTTTTGATGATTAAGGTTATTAGCCCAATGGTAGCTGGTCTAGCGATTACATTCAGTTCAATAACTGCCATCCTGACATTCTCACTTAGAAATAATAGTTCAAATATTTCAAATCAATAAATATCATAATGATGAAACAGAAAATTAAGTCAATTACAGCAGCAAGCCTTATGTTATTGGGTGTTTGCCTAGTGTCCAATGCAAGATCAAGTATGGTTCAGAGTGAGTTTTGGGCGGGTACCGCAATAGCAGCCATGTATAGTGATACCAGCGAAGAAGGTCAACTTGCACTTATTGGAATGGCGGCTGTGCATGGTTCTACTTGGGCCATAATTGGTTCCGCGGTGAGTCTCGGGCCAGCTGGGGCAGTGATCGGTGTGGGATTTGCCTTGTAGTTTGCCAATAAGCAAGAAGGAAAAATTGAAAGTGAAGTTTTTTCTTCTTGCTTTGTTTTTGCTGGTTATTTCTTTTTCCGTTGGTAATAATCTGGGTAGATCAGGTGTTCTAAACTTGGAAAGACCGGAATCTAGTCCCATATCTATAATTGATTTATTTAACACTTCCAGCACTGTTTTCTTTGCTAATCTATTTGTTAATAATCTAACTGTTATCTTAGTTTTGTTTTTGGGGAGGCTTTTTTTTGGCATTCCCACACTGGTGTTTTTGTTCTTGAATGGAATTGTAAATGGATTTATGATAAGTCCTTATCTAGTTAGTCATTCTTCCCTTGAAATATTCAGGCAGTTATCAATCCATTCTGTGGAATTGATTGCTGTTTTAATGGCTGGCGAGTATGGACTACGTGGGCTTAATGATTTTAGAAAGAAAAAGCAGACCGAGGATAGTTGGTTTTCATTTGGCAGTCTAGTTCAACTCATGGCGTGTATAATTTTTACGGCAATTGGAGCTTATTTGGAGGTGTTTTATTCTACTCAATACTCTTTGATATGAGAATAATTTCATTTGTAGTATGGATAGTTTACAGCTTTTCAATTTCTTTTTTATCCTATGTTGTCTCAAGTGAATTAATATCCAATCGCTTGATTGATGAGCCTATATCCAAAGTTTTTTCGTTGATAGAGTCAATTGTGACTTTCTTCGCTTCTGGGTTTATGTGGTTAGCCTATTTGCTGATAGTAAAAAGGTTAGTCTCTATGAGCAATGATGAAATTAAATTTAAGCTTCTATTTGAAAAGTGGACGCCTATTCTTTTAATCCCTACCCTTGGATATCTCTCTGCAACAGCAAATGTAGTTTTTAGGGAGAAAGCCTTTGATTCTATTGATACTCTTATGTCAGTTGTATTTACAAATACGATCATTTTTCAAATGGTTTTACTTGTCGTACCTGCTTATGGGATTGTTATATTGAAAAAATATTATGAGATTGGTTATAACTTTGCAGTGCCTTATTGTATCGGGCCTGTGGTTGTATTTTATCTATTCAATCTGATCGTAGGTTGATTAAGCTTTAAGAAAGACAATTTTATCTTTTCAACAGAACGTAAACTCCGCAAGGCCTAAAAGTTTCAAAAGTCAATTCATTATAAGAAACAAATAGATGTTCTGGCCAGATCCCAATGAATTTTGGAGGCACTGTTGGAGAGGCTTAGTAGTAGAAATAATTGATAGAGAAAAGGGTGTCTCATTAGTCAGGCACCCTTTTTTATTTCAAAATATTGTTTGGCTATATTCTTTTGTCTGACTCATAAAATGAATGAATATCAATATTTTCCACTAAGCTGATGGCTTTATGCCCTTCAGAATACTATACAACCTCAGTTCGACTTAAAATGTGGGAAAAACCTCCAAAAGTTGATGTCCACAATTGATCAAGGATTTAGTAGGCTCATTTGAACCAATGAAAGCAAACTTTTGGAGGGATATAGCACCGAGAAAGTCCTTCTGTAATTTTCTTGAGCTCATTTTCTTAATCGAACTGAGGTTATACAAAATAAAATTTGGTTAAAAAATTGAGGCTGCCCCTTTTGAGACAGCCTCTTTTTTTATTGCAGATGTTTGGAAAAATAGAGATTTAAGGCATCCGTCAAACTTAATTTTAAATTGACTGCAACTGTTTGTTTCAAAAACTTCTTTCACTACCTTTGCAGTCCAAAATTTGTAACTAGGAAAATAAAATCTAAAATTCTGTAAATGCCTACTATACAACAACTAGTAAGAAAGGGCCGAAAGAAATTGACTTCAAAGTCAAAATCTCCAGCTTTGGATAGCTGCCCGCAGAGAAGAGGGGTTTGTACTAGGGTGTATACAACTACTCCTAAAAAACCTAACTCAGCTATGAGAAAAGTAGCAAGGGTAAGGTTAACCAATGGAAAAGAAGTAAACGCCTACATCCCAGGTGAAGGTCATAACCTTCAGGAGCACTCAATTGTACTGATCAGAGGTGGTAGAGTAAAAGACCTTCCCGGTGTGAGA
>NZ_DDDQ01000083.1:6322-6804 GCF_002336325.1 Roseivirga sp. UBA1976
GTAAAAGACCTTCCCGGTGTGAGATATCACATTATCCGAGGCGCATTAGATACTGCCGGTGTGAACGGTCGACTGCAAAGAAGATCGAAATACGGTGCAAAACGACCTAAAGACAAGAAATAATCAATTAACAAATAATGAGAAAAGCTAAACCAAAGAAGAGATATATTCTTCCTGACCCGAAGTTCCACGATACTTTGGTGACTAAGTTCGTGAACTACCTGATGGTGGACGGTAAGAAGAGTATTGCCTACAGCATTTTCTACGATGCTATTGCTTTAGTAGAAAAGCGTACTGGTGAGAATGGTCTTGAGACTTGGAAAAAAGCATTGAGTAACATCATGCCTTCTGTTGAAGTGAAGTCGAGAAGAGTGGGTGGTGCTACCTTTCAGGTGCCTACCGAAGTAAGACCTTCCAGAAAGACATCACTCGGTATCAAGTGGATGATTTCCTTTGCCAGAAAAAGAGGTGAAAAAACCATG
>NZ_DDDQ01000090.1:0-34144 GCF_002336325.1 Roseivirga sp. UBA1976
CTATGAAAAAAACCTGGAGGAGTACTTGAAAGGGGTAAAAAACAGAAAAAGCCCTGAAAGTCTTGGAGAGAGCTTTGCCATGGAAATACTGGCTGTTGAGGTGCTGGATAATGTAGCCACCGCCAAAGTTCGCATACCCATGCTAGGGTTTAACTACTATGACTTTTTATCTCTGGCTTGTTTCAACAATCGGTGGTTAATTGTCAATAAACTTTTTGTTCATGTAGAATAACTAGCCTATCAGGAAGACTCGGGGGACAAGCACTCCTCCGGGCTTCTTGGATTGAAGTCATCCGCACTTGTCTGGGAATGCTCTGAACCTTTATCGATCAAACTCACAGCACATAAAAGGTCCTCAGCGCGAGCTACTATTGGTAGACTGAAAACAAAAACCGGCAGGGTTTCCCCCACCGGTTCATCAACAAATCTCCAATATCATACTACTTTTTAAGCCCCGGCAGTCCTTCTGGTTTGGACTGGTGCCAATAGAAGGGTTCTGCCTTACGCTTGCGTGGATAAACCTCATCCAGAGTATTGGCATCATAGAGTCTTCCATTCTTCATAACCTGATAAATCTTGTTCGTATTTCTCAGGTTATTAAGAGGGTTGTCATTAAGTATGACAAGGTCGGCCAGCTTACCTGCTTCTATGGAGCCCAGGTCTTTTTCTAAGCCAATCGCTGTTGCTCCTAAAATAGTAGCTGCCTTTAATGCATCGTGAGGAGCCATTTTAGCTCCAACAGACCACAATTCCCAATGATAACCCAAACCTTGTAACTGTCCGTGGCTACCAATACCTGCCAAGCCACCTTGTTTCACCACGGCATTCACCCCTTCACTGTGTTTTTCAAAAACATGTTCTTCGTCCATAAACCACCCTGGTCTTCTTCTGGATTTAGAAGCCAGTTCATCGTATGGCGTAAAATGTTGCAGCTTTTTGTCGTGATAAGGGTTTTCTCTGCTGTAGAAGTAATTTTCAGACCAGGGACCACCATAAGACACCAGTAAGGTTGGTGTGTAAGCCATTTTAGATTGTGCCACCGCGTAGGTTACATCTTTGTAAAGCGGAGCAATTGGCAGTGAGTGCTCATGGCCGGGGTATCCGTCAATCATCTGGGTCATATTCAGTTTAAAATCCAAACCACCCTCAGTAGTAGGCATCAGTTGCTGCTCTTTCGCAGCTTCAATAACCCATTGTCTCTGCTTTCTGTTACCCACCAAATACATTTTTATGGTCTTGGTGTTGTAGTACTCACTGTACTGTTTTAGTACACGCTTGGTATGATCCAGATCTTTGAGGTTGTACATCCAGAAACCTACACCCGGGCCGGTTGAGTAGACCCTAGGACCATACAAATCGCCTGTTTCTACCAAATCGGCATAGGTTAAAACATCGGTAGTTGCCGTTTGAGGGTCTCGCGTAGTAGTTACTCCGTAAGCCAGGTTAGCGGCATATACCCAAACCTGATTTTTATGAAGTCCCCAGGCCGGCCACATGTGTGCGTGAGTGTCTACAAAGCCCGGCACTATTGTTTTACCCGTCATGTCGAATACCTGAGCTCCCCTTGGTACATCAAGTGTGCCACTGGCTCCAACGGCCTTGATTCGTGCATTCTCTATTAGAACGTCTCCATTTTCAATCACCTCATTACCATTCATAGTAATAATTCGGGCGCCTTTCAACAAAGCCACACCTTGCGGTATGTCTTTTTTGGCCATTACTTTTACTCTGAATTCATGAGGTTTGTAGCCTTCGTCCTTCTTTTTCTCCTCCTTAGTATCTTCTTTGGCCTCTTCTTTCTTTTCTTCGTCTTTCTCCTCAGTCTTTTTGGCTTCTGCCTCTGCCTTTTTCGCCATTTTCACACTATCTGCATAGGCCTCGGCAGCGTTCAGGTCATAGATAAAATGGGCATTACCAATTGACCAGTGAACCTTTTTTGCATCGGCCGACCAAGCCGGAAACTGACCACCAATTTCAGTCAGTTTCATTGCCGGAAACTGTGCACTTTCGGGGTTTGAGACGGAAATAGTTGGAGTTTGTCCAAGTTTTGGCACCGTTACTACGTAAATATCATTGTTTATGAGTGCCATGGCTTTATCTCCTTCAGGAGCCATATATATGGCTGTAGCTCTGGATGGAGGGTTATTTTCACGCCATCCCTCACCTTCTTCGAGCGAGGTGCCACCTGCGCTCGTGGCAGCTTGCTGAGACCAGGGATCGTACACTTCGTATGGCGCATGGTGATGATCAGCGATAGAACCGTAAGTGGTAATTCCGGTAATTTTTACGATTTCCTTTTCATCGGTACCGTCCCACCTTACGGAGCTCAATCCATTGAAACCACTCAGGTAAATTCGGTCGCTACCTTTTACAAAGTGCGGCCCTCCTTTTCCCTGGGTTTTCATTATAAAGTTAATATCTCCTCCATCGGCAGAAATCCAGCAAAGGTCCTCATCGGCTCTTGGTGCTCCCGGACCAGAGGCATCTTTTAGGTTTTGTGCGCTTCCCTTGGTAAACACAATTCTATTGTTGGCCGCCCAGGCGGGTGTCTGATAAATAGCTGGTGTTTTGGTGAGTTTAACCGGACGTGGGCGCCCTTCCACATTCACTTTGTAAATAGCCCCACCATCTGTATCGGACCAGGTAACAAAAGCTATCATTTTACCATCTGGCGACCAGGTGGGCATGGCTTCAGTCATCTCAAAATCGGTGAGTCTTTTGGGTTCACCATTGGGTATTTTCATTACATACAGTCGGTTGAGTGCCGTAAAAGCCAGTTGAGTACCATCCGGTGAGGGCACTCCATCGCGAATCTGTGTCACCACCATGTTCGGGTCGTCCGAAATAGGGTATTCAAACTTGAGGCGGGGGCCCATTTCTAACTTCACATCCACGTCCAGGGGTATCTCGGTAGCCTTTCCTCCTTCAATGGCTACCCTATAGAGTTTTCCTCCCCATGAGGTAATTACTTCTTTGGAATCGGGTGTAAAAGACATGGCAGGCAATACTCCTAGCGGAGCTATAGACTCCTGTTCATCGCGCTGAATCGGATAGGCCAACCACCTTTCATCACCTGTTGAAAGGTTTCTCAACACCAAGCCCGTTTGGTCTTCATAACGAGAGCCATACACCATCCATCGCCCGTCAGGTGAGAGAGTTGGCGTAAAGGCCGACCCATAACGGCTGGTAATGGTAGCCCGCTGCCCGTTCTCTCTGTCATACATACCAATTTGGTACTGAGGTAACTGCGCATTGTAATTCCACGCACCATTGCGCTGCGAAAAATAGATGTATCGACCATCGGCCGAAAATGCCGGCTCAATCACTTTCAGGCTGCTTGGCTCATCGATAAGCTGAAAGCCTCCACCACCATCTTTGTGGTACATAAATAACTTTAAGTTTCTGCGGCCTTTCGATACCACTACATAGTCACCGTCAGGCGACCATTCGGCCGATTGCACCCACTCATTGTTGCCCTTAGTAATCTGAGTGAATTCTTTTGTTTCCAGGTTCATAATCCAGGCATTGTCCGAACCGCTTCTGTCTGAGGTAAACACAATGCTTTTTCCATCCGGACTATAGCGAGGGTGCGTATCGTAGGCCATACCATCGGTAATCCGTGTAGCCTTTCCTCCCGAAATAGGCATGGTATACAGGTCTCCCAGCATATCGAAAGCAATAGTTTTTCCATCGGGTGAAACGTCTACAGAAAGCCAGGTACCTTCCTTGGTATTAAACTCAAGCAGTCGATCGGCCTTGAGGGGCAAATCTTTGTAGGTTTTTTGGTTGAATTTTGAGGTATCGGACTTATCGTCTTGCCAAAAGGCATGAGCAGGCTGTACTCCCACCCCTAACCAGACAAGACCAATAAAGAGGCATAAAAGTACTCTATGTACGGTAGCCTTCCATTGAGTTGAATGCGTCATAGCTTAGTTGATTAGTTTGTAAACAGTCTTGAATTTAAGAAATATCGGTTACGCAGTAAGCTGAATAATAATTAACATTGCGAAAAAACCGGAATGGCTCAGAAACGAAAAGCAGCTTCACGAAAAACCAGCAGTAGAGCGGGAAGCAAAAAGAACAGCTCTGGCTTTAGTCTTGGCAAATTTATCCTTGGAGTCTTAATTTTAGGTGGACTGGGCTACACCGGTCTGGCCTTGCGCGAAGGAGAATTGGTGCCTGAGTCCATCAGAGAATTCAGGTTAGAATCGCCCCTCAATGGTGACCCTATTAAAGCTGAGCCGGGATCTGAAAACACAGGAAGTGAGGTAATATCAGCTCCTGAATCAACCCCTGAACCTTCTAATAATGAAGATCTTAACTACAGTGAATTTGATTTATACTTTACCTCTGCATTTGACTTCATGTGGCCGGCATACAACACGAATGATGCCATTATAGAAAGACCTTATTATACCCTGCGCTACAACGAAGACCATGAGCAAGCCATGTGGGTTGCATACAAATTAGTGGCTGATTCGCTTAACCGTCCCACTTTCGATAGAGCCGATGATTTTAGGGAAGATCCAAGGGTTCGAACCGGATCGGCTTCACTGGCCGACTACAGGGGCTCAGGCTACGACCGTGGTCATTTGGCTCCTGCCGCAGACTTTTCATATGATGAATTTGCCCTTTCTCAGAGTTTTTATATGAGTAATATGAGTCCGCAAGATCCCGGGTTTAACAGAGGCATTTGGAAAAAACTGGAATCGAAAGTGCGAGACTGGGCTAAAGAAAATGGAGTGGTATATGTGGTTACGGGCCCGGTGTTGAAATCCGGACTCAAAAGTATTGGGCCAAATAAGGTATCGGTGCCTGAATATTACTACAAGATTGTGCTAGATATTGACAGGCCGGAAATCAAGGCCATTGCATTTCTTATGAAAAACGAAAAATCTTCGAATGAGCTAAGTTCTTTTGTGGTAACTATCGATGAAATAGAAAGACTCACCCGGCTCGATTTCTTTCCTTCCATACCCGATGAGCTGGAAAATATGCTCGAAAGTACGGTGATGACCAGCCGTTGGAACTTCGACTAATACCACATTGACGGAACTACTTGCAATACCTGGCAATAGCGTCTTTAGCCTCTTCTGACCCCAAAGCCCTGGCGCGGTTCAGGTCATTGCAAGCACCCTTGGATTGATTTAAAGCCACTTTCAAAGCACCCCTATACAAGAACGCTTCGGCATTCTCATTATCGAAGTTTATGGCTTGGTCGTAATTGGCTTTTGCTTCATCGAAATCACCCAATTGATGATGGGAACGACCTTTTAGCAGATAGGCAGTAGACACCCTTCCATCTACCTGAATCACTTTATCGAAATAATAAATAGCTTTGGTAAAATCTTTGGAGTTATACCAATACTTGCCCATGCTCAGGTTGGCGTTCACATTGGTCTCATCAATAGCCAAAACTGCTTCGAAGTCCTCTCTGGCTTCCTCCAGTTGGCCCACTTCTTCATAGGCTCTACCTCTGTTGTAAAGTGATTTTATGTCTTTTGGTTTCGTAGAAAGGTATTCGGTATAGGATTCAATGGCCTCATTGTATTTGCCGTCTTTAAACAGCACATCGGCCTCTCTGGTTACATCAGAATTACAAGCTGAAAACACCACCATCATCAGCACCCAAATCAACCCTATCAACTTTTTCATTTTATCTGTTTTTCAAATTGCGGCTGCAAAGTTAGCCCTTTAAACATCAGAATAAAAGAAAAAGGGGGCACTAAGCCCCCTTTCCTCAGGTAGGGTGAAAGGTCTACCCTAAAGCGGACAGGTGTCCGCTACCCAATGTCAAAAACTCAAACAACTACCCTATAAAAGACAAGCTAAAGACCAAAAAAATAAGCCACTGAAAATCAGTGGCTTATATAAATTCATACAATATTATCGCTCCCAAAACGGGAAATTCTCATTCAATTCTAGACGGCTACATTGTTTTCTCTAAGCGCATCATTGAGTGAGGTTTTCTTATCCGTACTTTCTTTGCGTTTTCCGATAATCAAGGCTGTAGGAACCTGGTACTCTCCTGCCGGGAACTTTTTAGTATAGGAGCCCGGAATAACTACGGATCGCTCAGGCACATAGCCCTTGTATTCTACAGGTTCAGAACCTGTCACATCAATAATTTTGGTGCTAGCTGTAAGTGTCACGTTAGCCCCTAACACCGCTTCCTTACCTACTCTAACGCCTTCCACCACTATACATCGCGAGCCAATAAAGGCATTGTCTTCAATAATTACAGGAGCAGCCTGTAGAGGCTCCAACACTCCACCAATACCTACCCCACCACTTAGGTGTACGTTTTTACCGATCTGGGCGCAGCTACCAACCGTAGCCCAGGTATCTACCATAGTGCCGGCATCCACATAAGCTCCAATGTTTACATAGGATGGCATTAGAATAACGCCACTGCTAATGTAGGCTCCATATCTGGCCACGGCATGAGGAACCACACGGACTCCTTTCTGTTCATATCCGGTTTTGAGCTTCATTTTATCGTGAAACTCAAACGGCCCAACTTCAATGGTTTGCATTTTCTGAATAGGGAAGTAAAGAATCACCGCCTTTTTTACCCATTCATTAACTACCCAACCTTCTTCTGTGGGAGTGGCCACACGCTTATCTCCTCTATCCAAATCTTCAATAATAGTTTTGATGGCAATTACCACCTCCTTATCATTGAGTAATGTGCGGTCTTCCCAAGCTCTTTCGATGATGTCTTTTAGTTCCATTTATATCGCAGAAAATTTTAACTTTAATACTGTTGATGAAAAAGACCAAAGTAGTAATTGCCTCGCTGCTTAAGCCAATAGATGACACCCGCATGTATGAGAAATTCGGCCTTTCAATGGCTGAAACAAATAAATATGATATTAATATCATAGGCTTTGATTCAAAAAATGTCCGTACACATGAAGGCATTACTTTTCACCCTCATGGTCCCTTCGGGCGTTTGAGCTTTCAGCGCCTTATTCATCCCTTCAAAGTATTCAAAAAGTACATTCAACTAAAACCTGAAATAATAATAGCTAACACCCATGAATTACTGATAGTTAGCAGTGTTTACAAAATTTTATTTGGCAGCAAACTCATCTATGATTTAAGAGAAAATTATGTAAAGAATATTCGTTTCACCCAGGTTTTCCATCCCGCTGTCCGTCCGTTTCTGGCCGTGTGGGTACGAATGAAAGAATGGCTGAGCAGGCCCTTTATCAACCATTATATTCTTGCAGAAAGGGTGTACAACAAACAACTCCCCTTTCTTTCAAAACGAGTAACCGTAATCGAAAATAAATATGCACAACAAACACATGAGTCTACGGCCTACCGCAACCCCGACCCTGAATATATAGACCTGCTATATACAGGCACCATTTCTGAGTCTAATGGGGTGTTTGATGCCATAGACATCACCAAATCGCTTCATTTATGCGACCCGAAAGTCAGGCTCCGCATTGTAGGCTATTGTGCTCTTAAAAAAGACCTTATGCGTCTTCATAAGGAAATAGAGCACTATGAATTCATAGAACTAAATGGCGGGGATCACCTCGTTCCGCACCTGGAGATTATTGAAGCCATTCAAAAGGCCGATTTTGGTTTTGTACTAAAACGCTCGAATGGAGGTATTAATGACGACAAAATACTCACCAGGCTTTTTGAGTATACCGCCAATAAACTGCCTATTCTACTGCTCAACAACCCCACATGGTTGCAGTTCTGTGCCGAGTTTAATGCGGCCATTGAAGTTAACCCTGATGACTTTGATGCAAAGACCTTGTTGAACACCATGAAGACCAAAACCTTCTACGATAGGGGTAATGCTTCTTCCAGCCTTTGGTCGAGTGAGAAGCCGAAACTACTGAACTTATTAGAGGAACTCTCCGGGCAATGAGCTAACAACCCCTTCTGCAGAGTTTAAGCCAACCTTACCAACAGCCACTTCTCTCATTTTTAGTTTTGTCTAAAAATTTTTATCTACCCAACTAACAAGCTTTAAATCAGCAATATGGAGCATATTTCGAATAGTTTAGATTATCAATACATTTTTTTTAGATAAATCTAAAATATATATTTGTGTCAAATTTTAATTACGTGTATAGTCTATCGGAAGAAAACTACATAAAGGCTATTTACCACCTGTCTAACCACGGACAGGAAAGTGTAAACACCAATGCCATAGCCATAGAAATGAACACTACTCCGGCCTCAGTAAGCGATATGATCCGCAAACTCTCTAAAAAGAAAGTGGTGGACTATCAGAAATATCGCGGGGTTCATATCTCGGAGAAAGGCAAAGAGATTGCGCTCAAAATAATTCGTAAGCACAGGCTCTGGGAAGTATTCTTGGTTGAAAAGCTAAATTTTCATTGGGACGAAGTGCACGATATTGCCGAACAATTAGAGCACATTAAATCTCCCCTACTGATAAGTAAACTAGATGAGTTTTTGGGCTTTCCTAAGCACGATCCGCATGGCGACCCCATACCCGATGAGAACGGAGTCTTTTCTACAGTAAAGAAGGAACCCCTCTGCAATATAGAAGCAGGACAGAGCTGCAAAGTAATTACCGTAAATGATTCCAGTTCGGCCTTCTTAAAATATTTGGACAAGGTGGGTATATCGATTGGCACCACCTTGCGAATAGATGATCACAATGAGTTCGATGGCTCTGTAGACATTACCATAAACCAAAATAAAAGCACCACCGTATCTCCGGCCGCTGCCCAAAATATACTAGTAACACCGCTATGATTAAACCTCTACACATTGCACTGTTGGCCGTATTGATTCTTTTCGGCTGCCAACCTAAAACCAGCCAGAAAACTGTCGGTAAACTAAATGTTGTAACCACTACCGGCATGATTGCCGATGTGGTCAAAAACGTAGGTAAAGACTCTGTAACGGTAACAGCCCTAATGGGCCCTGGTGTAGACCCACATCTCTACAAGGCTACACAAGGCGACCTGGCACGCCTGCAACAAGCCGATATTATTTTCTATAACGGTCTACACCTCGAAGGTAAAATGGGCGAGGTATTCGAAAAACTGGAACGCATAAAAACAGTGATTCCGGTGGCCAGAGGTATTGAAAAGAACTTATTACTCGATAGCCCGGTATATCAGGGCACATACGACCCGCACATCTGGTTCGATGTAAGCCTTTGGAGCCAAACCATTGTGGAAGTAACCAATACATTGATTGAAGCCCGACCGGAAAACCGTGATTATTTTATTGCCAATGCTGAAGCTCTGCGCAGGCAATTTGCTGAGCTCCATGAGTGGGTCACGGAGCAAATCCAAACCATCCCCCCTACCAAGCGGATAATGATTACCGCTCACGATGCTTTTAGTTATTTCGGTAGGGCATATGGCCTGGAAGTACGCGGGCTACAGGGTATTTCTACACTCTCCGAGTTTGGACTGAAAGACCGGGTAGACCTTATCAACTTTATTGTTGAAAAACAGATAAATGCAGTTTTTGTAGAAACCTCGGTTTCCGAAAAGAACATAAAAGCCATTGTGGAAGGCTGTGAACAGAAAGGCCACGAAGTGAAAATTGGAGGAAGCCTATTTTCTGATGCCATGGGCGCTGCCGGAACCCCTGAGGGAACCTATTTGGGCATGGTAAGAGCCAATGTTAAAACCATAGTTGAAGCATTGAAATGAGTTTAAAGTTCATGGTTCAAGGTTTTACGAAAACACCTGGAACATTGAACATAAAACCTGAAACGGAACGAAGAAAATAGAAGCACAAGACCCCGGCTCGAAAGGGTGTCAAAAATTCGAAAGTCCCCTTTAGGGGATTTAGGGGGTACTTAAGGAAGGAAGAAATGAAAGTAGAAGCACAAGAACCAGTAGTAGAATTTCATGATTTGACGGTGTCATATCATAAGAAGCCAGTACTCTGGAATATTGACATGACTTTGCCCAAAGGCGCACTTATTGGAATTATCGGACCAAATGGAGCGGGAAAGTCAACCCTGATTAAGTCGGCCATGGGCTTGCTTCCTTTAGCCTCTGGTTATGTGAGAATATTCGATGAAGCACTGGACGATGTGAGGCATAGAGTAAGCTATGTGCCGCAACGCGAAAGTGTAGACTGGGATTTCCCCACCTCTGTGCTGGATGTGGTGCTGATGGGGCGTTACGCCAAGCTAGGTTTGCTCACACGCCCCAGAAAAGCCGATAAAGAAATGGCCTTAAACTGCTTGAGAAAGGTGGGAATGGAAGCCTATGTAGACCGACAAATATCCCAACTTTCCGGTGGGCAGCAGCAACGGGTTTTTCTGGCCAGAGCACTAGCTCAGGAGGCCGATCTATACTTTATGGACGAACCCTTTGCAGGAGTGGATGCGGCAACCGAAGCAGCCATACTTTCCATTATGCAAGAAATGACGGCACAGGGCAAAACCGTAATAGTGGTGCACCACGACCTACAGTCGGCTGCAGAGTTTTTCGATTGGATAGTACTGCTTAACATGAGACTTGTAGCTTCCGGCCCTATCGATAAGGTATTTACCAATGAAATGCTACAGGAAACTTATGGAGGAAAACTCACCGTATTGGCCGAGGTGGGCGAATTGGTTCGGAAAAGGCAAATACCCAGCCGGGAGAAATACTGATATGGAACCCTTACAGGAATTCTTTTCTTTCAGCGATCCAAGCATAATTGCCGTAACAGTGGGTGCCGTACTTCTGAGTGCCTCTTCGGCAGTAGTCGGGACTTTCACTTTTCTTAAAAAGAAAGCCCTGGTTGGCGATGCTGTGGCGCATTCGGTATTGCCCGGCATATGCCTGGCCTTCATACTTTCCGGCACAAAAAACCCTCTTTGGCTAATTATAGGAGCTTTTGTCACCGGCTGGCTATCTCTGGTCATCATCGATAACATTACCCTTAAAACTAAGATCAAAGAAGATACCGCCATTGCCCTCATTCTATCTGTTTTCTTTGGCATTGGCATACTCCTGCTCACTCATATTCAGCATTCCGGAAATGCAGCTCAAACAGGCCTCGATTCTTTTTTATTTGGTAAAGCAGCCGCATTGGTGGGCCAAGACTTACAAGTTTTTGGCATTGTGGCTATTGTACTGCTGGTTACCGTAGCACTGTTTTTTAAAGAACTGAAGCTAATTGCCTTCGATGCCAGCTACGCCAAAGCTCTTGGGCTACCCGTAAAAGGGATGGATTTACTACTCACCTCGCTCACAGTGCTGGCTGTGGTTACCGGTATTCAGGCTGTGGGAGTAGTGCTAATGGCCGCCATGTTGATTACTCCGGCCGCAGCGGCCCGCTTTTGGACCAACGATGTACGAATAATGACCGTTTTAGCAGCCATTATGGGCGGAGTTTCCGGTCTTTCAGGAGCTTACGTAAGTTATGTGGCTCCGGCTATGCCCACAGGCCCGTGGATTGTAATGATTATTTCTGCCATTGCGCTCACCTCCTTCTTCATAGCCCCAAAGCGAGGTATTATTTCCCGCGGAGTTCAGCAAAGAAGGCTACAACGAATGATTATGGACGAAAACTTGCTCAAAGAGCTCTATCATCTGGGAGAAAAAGATGCAGATATTTATAAAGCACGCAGCATTGAAGAAATTGTTGAGGAACGTTTTTTTCCAAAAGACCGATTGAGAAGTTCGCTGAGAAGACTTAGGCGAGAAGGTTTCATTACCAAAGAAAACGGGCATTGGCGATACACCGAAGCCGGCCGACAAAAAGGGCAACGGGTGGTCAAACTACACAGGCTCTGGGAGTTATATCTTTCCAAATACATGAAAATTGATCCCGATCATGTGCATGAAGATGCCGAAACCATAGAGCACATTATTACCCCCGAATTGGAAAAAAGATTGGAAAAAATGCTGGAATATCCTGAAGTGGATCCGCATGAAGAAAAGATACCGTATTGAAGTGGCTAAAAGACGGAAGACGAAGACAGTAAGCTTTAGGCAAGAGATTGTAATGAAAAATATTACCGATAACTAAACAACAATTAACCGACAACTGATTCGGATGGATGCTTTTTATATCATACTAACGGCTACTCTGTTTGCCATTTCCTGTGGCCTGCTTGGTTGCTTTCTGATTCTCAGAAAAATGGCCATGGTAGGTGATGCCATTTCTCATGCCGTATTGCCCGGCATAGTGATTGCTTTTTTGCTTACCGGTACCCGCGATTCGTTCGAAATGATACTCGGTGCTGCACTAATCGGTATCTTCAGCACTTTCCTTATCGAATTTTTTCATCATAAAGCCCGACTACAAACCGATGCAGCCATAGGAGTTACTTTTACCTGGCTGTTTGCTTTGGGTGTAATTCTTATCTCTGTTTTTGCGGGCCAGGTAGACCTCGATCAGGAATGCGTACTCTATGGTGAAATTGCCTATGTCCCAATCGATTTATGGATTGGAGATAACGGTACCATATTTGGTCCAAGAGCCCTTTATGTAGCTGCCATGACACTCATAGTGAATGTTGCCTTTATTCGCATTGGCTTTAAACAGCTACATTTAACCACCTTCGATCCGGCTTTTGCAGCTACCATAGGGGTTTCAGTGTCGCTTTGGAACTACCTCTTAATGGGAGCTGTATCCATGACTACTGTAGCCGCCTTCGATTCTGTAGGAGCCATTCTTGTTGTAGCCTTGCTTGTCGGGCCAGCGGCCATTGCCTACCTCCTCACCGACCGGTTCCAAACCATGATGATTATTACCGTTTTTGTGGCCATTGTCAGTAGCGCGCTCGGCTACTACCTTGCTGTTTGGGTCGATGGTTCCATTGCCGGTGCTATTGTTACCATCATAGGTATTCTGTTCGGGATCACCTTCCTCTTTTCTCCCGGCCATGGAGTGCTTATGAAGAAAAGACTCCAACGAAAAGAAGCACAAAGACTCAAAACTGAAGCACCTCTCTCCTAGTAGCGAAAGCTATTTTGATACCCTTTTCTTCCTTCCCAAGAGAAAGGTTTATTGATATCATTGAGGGAAGCTGCTAATGGTTAGTCGTTAACCGCTCTTCGTTATTCAACCCTTACCTACTCCTTTTCCCATCCTGAGCCCAGCCGAAGGATCTGACACAGGGCTTGTTCATTGCTCATTCGTTATTGGTTAATCGTAAAGAAGGAGACCTCCCTCTCCTGTCCTAAGCGTAGTTGAAGGATCCGACACAGGGCTTGTTGGAGATTATTGGTTATTCGGTTAATTACTAAGAACGAAACTTCACTTTCCTATCCTGAGCATGGCCGAAGGATCTAACACAGGGCTTGTTCATTGTTCATTCGTTATTGGTTAATCGTAAAGAAGGAGACCTCCCTCTCCTGTCCTAAGCGTAGTTGAAGGGTCTGACGCAAGGCTTGTTGGAGATTATTCGTTATTCGGTTAATTGCTAAGAACGAAACTTCACTTTCCTATCCTGAGCATAGCCGAAGGGTCCAACACAGGGCCTGTTCGAGATTATTGGTTATTCGGTTAATTACCAAGAACGAAACTTCTCTTTCCTATCCTGAGCATGGCCGAAGGATCTGACACAGGGTCTGTTCGAGATTATTCGTTATTCGGTTAATTGCTAAGAACGAAACTTCTCTTTCCTATCCTGAGCATGGCCGAAGGATCTAACACAGGGCTTGTTCATTGTTTATCGCCTATTATTGAAACTGAGACTATACTACAATCAATCCATAACAACGTTGGGAGAAACAAAGTAATGTCGTAAAAAGCATTACACCACACAGCAAAAGCACTCGCTTCTCTTTACAATTAGCCATACTTGACAACAACGCAGACTAGAAAAGAATTAGTTGCGAACTGGCCTTACCATTTAGAATTTGAGACATAAACATCTATTCATTCGAAAACCTATCTTTGCAGCATGCAAAATCTCCTGCAAAATGATGATACGATAATCGCTTTGGCCACCCCCCAGGGAGTTGGTGCCATTGGGGTAATTCGTTTAAGTGGAAAAGAGGCAATCAACATCACCAATAAGGTTTTTAAAGGAAAAGACCTTGCAAAACAGGAGTCACACACGATTCATTTTGGTACAATTCGCGATGAGGACAACCGCATTTTAGATGAGGTGTTGGTTTCATTGTTCATTGCCCCAAAATCCTTTACCAAAGAGAACGTGGTAGAAATATCCTGCCATGGCTCCAACTTCATCATCAAGCAGATTATCCAACTTTTGATCAGAAAAGGAGCCAGACCGGCCAAGCCGGGTGAATTCACCAAACGTGCCTTTATGAACGGACAGTTCGATTTAGCTCAAGCTGAAGCAGTGGCCGACCTCATCAATGCCGATACCGAAGCGGCTCATAATGCAGCTCTGAATCAGATGCGTGGTGGGTTCTCTGGTGAGATCAAAAAGCTTCGCGAGGAGTTAATTCATTTTGCCTCTATGATTGAGTTGGAACTCGACTTTGGCGAAGAAGATGTAGAATTCGCTAGCAGAGATGACCTGAAAGACCTTGTGAACCGACTTTTAACGGTTGTAAATGCGCTTATACAAAGTTTTGACCTGGGTAACGTGATCAAAAACGGAGTACCCACGGTGATTGCCGGTAAGCCCAATGCCGGTAAATCTACCCTTCTCAACGCCCTGCTAAAAGAGGAAAAAGCCATAGTTTCCGACATTGCCGGTACTACCCGCGATTTTATCGAAGATGAAATCGTGATTGGTGGAGTAGCCTTCCGATTTATCGATACTGCGGGTTTGCGTGAAACTACCGATGCGATTGAGAAAATTGGGGTGGAGCGAACCCAAGCCAAAATGAAAACGGCATCCATGATCATCTACCTTTTCGACCTTTCTCAGGTAGATATTGTGGAAATGAACAAGGAGATCAATGTACTCGAAAACACTGGGGTGCCATTCCTGAAAGTCGGTAACAAACTGGATAAGGTAGATGAAGCTTTGGTTGAAAAGCTCCAAAATCAACACCCTGATATGCTTTTCCTTACCGCCAAAGAGCCGGAGCATGTGGAGTTGCTCAAAGAGCGAATTCTAGAACTCGTGAACCTCAACAAGTTCAAACGGGGCGATACCGTGGTGACAAATATCCGTCATTACGACTCCCTCTTACAAACCAAAAATGCCCTCATGAACGTCATCGAAGGCATTGACAACCAAGTCACCAATGACTTTGTGGCCATGGATATCCGCCAAGCGCTCCATTATCTTGGTGAGATCACCGGAGAAATCACCACAGATGATTTGCTGGCGAATATTTTCAGCAAGTTTTGTATCGGAAAGTAATTACTTTTCACTTTATACGCTAAACCCTTCTTTTAGTGCATTTTAAGCTGTTTTTACTTCTTTTATTTGTTGCTAACCCTCCCTTTTCCCCAAACCAACTTCTGCGAATTATTTGCTTTTACTACGCTATTCGTTTCTTATATTAACCAAATATTGACAAGTCATAAAATAACAGGTCATGCAATTTGGTGAACGAATAAAAGAGCTGCGTGAGCGTAAAGAACTTTTGCAACGCCAACTAGCCGCCAGTCTTGAAATAGACACTCCTATGTTCAGTAAGATAGAACGGGGCGAAAGACGGGCTAAACGAGAACAAGTGCTCTTGCTTGCAGACCTTTTAGATACTGATGTACATGAGTTGCTAACCATTTGGTTAGCAGATCAGGTATATGACTTGGTAAAGGATGAAGAAGATGCTCAGAACGCCCTTAAAGTGGCAGAAGAGCGGGTAACATATAACACTCAAAAGAAATAAGAATGCAGCTATTTGAGCATGTAAAAGAAGTACTATCTAAGAATGAGTCATTCTGTAAGGATGGTAAGCTATTTAAGAATAATGTGGTAGAAGCCGCCTTAAAATTAGATGCTGAACTACTCACAATTCTATTAAAAGATGATACCACCAAAAAGCATTTCTTCACCACCGTTCCTGACCGAACGAAGGGCGGTGAAGGTGTCCAGGTGTTTGATAAAGTGAAGTTCCAACAGTTTGTATCTAACAAGCAGTTCTTACCCGATAGCTATACTGCCTTCAAAAACAAGATTGGCCTTACGGCAAATGGTGAATACCTCACAGAAGCGAATGAAGTAGTGCTTGATTTTCCATACAAAGACTGTGTGCTTGAAGGTGGGCAAACCAAAGAAGACCAAAAGAGAAAAGAGATTTTTTGGAATGAAACCTTAGCAAGTGATGAAATAGACCGATTGTTTGAGCCGAAAGTCCTTAACAATTGGAAGAAATACGATAAGAAAGGTGAACATGTGCCAACAACTGTTTCTAACAAGGATAATCTTATGATAAAAGGAAATAACCTTCTTGCGTTGCACTCACTGAAAACGGTTTATAAAGGGGAGGTAAAGCTGATATATATTGATCCACCCTACAATACAGGTGGAGATGGATTTGGGTATAACGACCGTTTTAACCATGCAAGTTGGTTAGTGTTTGTCAAAAATAGATTGGAAGTTGCAAAAGAGCTGTTAACTCATGATGGCTCAATTTGGATAAATATTGATGACGATGAATCTCATTACTTGAAAGTGCTTTGCGATTCAGTTTTTGGTCGTGAGAATTTTTTAGCAAATGTCATATGGCAGAAAAAATATGCTGCTTCAAATGACACAAAAGGAATTGCTGATTTTCATGATCATATTCTTGTATATCAAAGAAGTGACCGTTTTGAAAGAAACCTACTACCTCGAACAGAAAAGCAAAACAAGCTCTACAAGTATGATGATAACGATGGAAAAGGTCGATGGAGAAGCGATAATTTATTAGTCCGTTCCTTTTCTGAAGATTATGTCTTTCCGATAACAAATCCTAACACGAAAAAAGAATACCTCCCAAAGCAGGGAAGCTGTTGGAGAGCAAATAAAGAAACAATTGAAAAGTGGTTAGAAGAAAACCGAATCTTCTTTGGAAAAGATGGTAAAGGTGCCCCTCAACTTAAAAGATACCTAAATGAAGTACAACAGGGAATAGTTCCAGGTTCTATTTGGCTATTTGATGAAGTTGGACATAATGATAACGCCAAGAAAGAGATAGAAGCAATTTTCGGCACTAAGGCTTTTATGACCCCTAAACCCGAACGATTATTAGAACGCATTATTCATATCGCCACTAAAGAAGGTGACATAGTCCTAGACTTTTTCGCAGGAAGCGGCACAACAGCGGCAGTAGCCCATAAAATGAAGAGGCAATTTATCACGATTGAGCAAATGGACTATGTAGAATCGGTGACCAAATTGAGATTGAAAAAAGTAATTGAAGGCGAGCAAGGGGGTATTTCAGAAAAAGTCAATTGGAAAGGCGGTGGCTCATTTGTTTATGCTGAATTAGCTGAAAATGCAGCAAGCTACATTTCCAAAATAGAAACTCTTAAAAGCACTAAGGAAGCGATTGCCTTATGGAATGAATTAAAAGAAGAGCCCTTCATTTCTTACCGGGTATCACCTTCTGAATTTGATGCCAACATTGATTCCTTTGAGCAATTAGAGCTTGATGACCAGAAGAAATTATTGATCTCCACCATTGACAAGAATCACTTGTACATAAACTACGCAGATATTGAAGACAAGACCTACAATATCTCAGAGGAGGAAAAACGTCTTAACCGTGATTTTTATAAGATGTAAGGATGACCAGGATTGATTTTGTGCCAAAGGAAAAACAAGATGAGCTTACCCATAAGATCATTGGATGCGCTATGGAAGTTCATAACACATTGGGCAATGGTTTTCAGGAAGTGATTTACCAGCGTTGTTTGTCTTTGGAGTTAGCCAATCAGGGTATAGAACATAGAAGGGAAGTAGAGATGCCCATTTTTTACAAAGGGGAAGATGTAGGCTTACGCAGGGCAGACTTTTTAGTAGAAGGCTTTGTGATGGTGGAATTAAAAGCGGTTATTAAGCTGGAAGATGTGCATTTAGCTCAGGCTATGAATTATCTGGAAGCATACAATTTGCAAACAGGGTTGCTAATCAATTTCGGTGCAAGAAGTCTTCAGTTCAAACGCATTTTCAATAAATCATGGCAATTAAATAATCCTAAAAATCAAGGTGCAGACAAATGAAACAAGACATAATATCAGGCCTTACCCAAACATTTGAAGATTACGCCAACAAAACGGAAAGTGGTATTGAGTTTTGGTTAGCAAGGGATTTACAACACTTGTTAGGTTATTCAAAATGGGATAATTTCTTGAAGGTCATTCACAAAGCCAAGACTTCATGTGAAGCCAGTGGCAATGATATTGACGACCATTTTGCTGAAGTCGGGAAAATGGTCAATCTAGGCTCAGGTTCACAACGCGAAGTTCAAGATTTCATGCTTACTCGCTATGCCTGTTACCTCATTGCTCAAAACGGAGACCCAAAGAAAGAAGCGATAGCATTTGCACAAAACTATTTTGCAGTACAAACCCGCAAGTTGGAGATAATAGAGCAAAGAATAAAAGATTGGGAACGTCTGCAAGCCAGAAGCAAACTCTCTTTATCTGAAAAAGAACTGAGCACGCTAATCTTTGAAAAAACAGGTAGTGACAGAAATTTTGCGTTAATCAGAAGTAAGGGCGATACTGCCCTGTTTGGTGGTAACTCTACAAAGCAAATGAAAAAACGTTTGGGCGTTCCTGACAATCGGCCATTGGCAGACTTTCTACCCACCATTACGATTAAGGCTAAAGACTTTGCTACGGAGATTACCATTTTCAATACCAAGGAGAAAGGACTATCCAGTGAAAGAAGTATTTCAGCAGAACACATTACCAATAACCGCTCGGTAAGGAAAATACTTTTAGACAGAGAAATTGTACCAGAGAACTTACCGCCCGAAGAAGACATAAAAAAGTTAGAGCGCAGAGTTAAATCTGAAGAAAAGAAATTAGGCATAAGTCCAGACTCCTTAAAAGACAATAATAATGAGTAGTCAAACCCTAGAACAAAAGATTTCAGCAGGGTTTGAAATGGGCGTTCCTCGTCCTGAAATTCCTGCATATATAACAACGAATCTTAATCCTAAGTTTGAGCTTCGCCCCTACCAGGAAGAAGCCTTTTCAAGGTTCATTTTTTATACAGAAAAATATCCGGGCAAGATTTTTCCTACTCAGCTATTGTTTCACATGGCTACAGGTAGCGGTAAAACTATGATGATGGCAGGCTGCATGCTCCACCTATATGAGTTGGGCTACCGAAACTTTATATTCTTCGTAAACAGCAATACCATTATTGAGAAGACCAGAGACAATTTCTTGAATGATGCCTCCACAAAATACCTCTTTGCTGAAACGATTTCTATTGCGGAACAAAGGATTAACGTTAAAGAAGTTGAGTCTTTTGAAGGAGTAAATGAAGACGATATAAACATAGTGTTCACCACCATTCACGGTTTACATTCAGACCTAAACAATCCCAAAGAAAACAGTCTCACCTATGAAGATTTTGAAGACAAGAAAATTGTCCTGATTTCTGATGAAGCCCACCACATTAACGCTGATACTAAAAACAATAAGAAGCTGACCAAAGGTGAATTAGAAGACAAGTTGAGTTGGGAAAAGACCGTGACCAAAATCTTCAATGCTTCAAAGGATAATTACCTATTAGAGTTTACTGCAACAGCTGATTTAGCCAATGCAGCCATTGCGGAAAAGTACAAGGATAAACTCATATTCGATTATCCCTTAAAACAATTCAAGAAGGATTTATACTCCAAAGAAGTGAAGATTCTACAAGCGGAGATAGATCCATTTCAAAGAGCCTTACAGGCAATTATTCTGAACCAGTACCGCAGAAAAGTATTTGAAAAGAATGGTTGGCACATTAAGCCTGTTGTACTCTTCAAGTCAAAAAAGATTGATGAAAGTGCAGCTTTCTTTACAGAGTTTGTGGAAGGGATTAAATCCCTGTCCAAATCCGATATTGATAAAGTCTATGCGGCCAATACCAACAACGCCATAACAGAAGCAAAGGCATACTTTGAATCCAATGGAGTTACTATTGAGAACCTGATTCAAGAGTTGAAAGAAGACTTCTCAGAAGACAAATGCATTTCAGTTGACAGCAAGTCTGATTCAGAAGAAAAGCAGCTCATAATCAATAACCTAGAAGATGAAAACAACGAATACCGTGCGGTATTCGCTGTTGATAAGCTCAATGAAGGTTGGGACGTGCTTAACCTATTCGATATTGTAAGGCTTTATGATTCCAGGGATGCCGACACTAAAACAGGTAAAGTTGGAAAGACTACCATGTCAGAAGCTCAGCTTATTGGTCGTGGTGCTCGTTACTGTCCTTTCAAATTGTCAGAAGACCAAGACAAGTACAAAAGGAAATATGATAAGGACCTTACCAACCCTCTCCGAATTTGTGAAGAACTGTACTATCATGCAGCCTATAATCCTCGATACATTTCTGAACTGAATAAAGCACTTGAAGACATTGGTCTGAAAGACTCAAAAACCAAGCAAGTAGAATTGTTCCTGAAGCCCGAGTTTAAAGAAACAGACTTCTACAAGAGCGGCCTTGTCTATGTAAATGAAAAAGTGCCCAATCAACGGGAAGAAGTAAAAGAACTGCCAAAACACCTGAGAGATAAGGTTCATAAGGTAAAACTCGCTACAGGTTACACCAGTGTAAGCATTGCTTTTCAATCTTCAACTGACAACCTTCAAAGAGACCAAAAGACCTACAAGCTCAATCAGATAGATTATAGAATCAGACTGAAAGCATTGAGCAAGCTCAAGTTCTATCGTTTCAACAACCTAAAAAAGCACTTTCCTCATTTGGATTCAGTTGAGCAGTTTATTACAGATGATAACTATGCCAATACCATTTCAGTAGAGTTGTCGGGTACAAAAGAACAAGTAGAATCTCCTACTCCCGATATGTTTCTTCAGGCCTGTATTCAAGCCTTTGATGATACGGCCAAACAGATTCAGAGCATTGCCATTGATTTTGTTGGTTCTAAATCCTTCAGGCCTAAAGGCTTGCCGTATTTGTTCAAGGACAAAGTATTGAACATTACTGTAAATGAAGATGGTGATGCAGAATATGGCCGTTCACAGGCAGCACCTAGCAATGCAGACCTTCTCATTGATTTAGGCCAAGAAGAATGGTACGCACACAATGACAACTACGGTACTTCAGAAGAGAAATACCTTGTCAAGTTTATCAAGCAAGCCCATACAGAACTATCAAAGGAATATGAAGATGTGTACCTACTCAGAAATGAAAGATTCTTCAAGCTGTTTGCCTTTGATGATGGCCGTGCAGTAGAGCCTGATTTTGTGCTTTACCTGAAAAAGGAAGTCGAGAAGAAGTACCTATTCTATCAAATCTTCATAGAGCCAAAAGGTCAGCACCTAATCAAGAATGATGAATGGAAGCAGGAATTTCTAACCCAGATTGAAGAAGAATACCAACTTGAAACAGTCTTTGAAAATAAGGAATACAAATTGGTGGGGATGCCGTTCTACAATGAGACCTTAACAAGGACAGATTTTGAGAAGAAACTACAAGAGTACTATGGATAACAGCCTCACCCCCAATCAATCGGAGTTTCTTCTTTATGTTTCCCAAAGTGGAGAGGTAAAGGTAGATGTGCTTTTACAGGATGAAACCGTATGGCTTACCCAAAAAGCCATGCAAGAGTTATTCGATAGAGACAAACGAACCATTAGTGAGCATATTGGTAATGTATTTGAAGAAGGCGAATTAGAGCGAGAGTCAACTGTCCGGAAATTCCGGACAGTTCGAATGGAAGGCGAAAGAGAAGTATCCCGTGAATTGGAATATTACAACCTGGACGTAATCATTTCAGTTGGCTATCGGGTAAAGTCGCAACGGGGTACACAGTTCCGTATTTGGGCTACTAAGATACTCAGGGAATACATTATCAAGGGCTTTGCCATGGATGATGAACGTCTCAAGCAAGGTTCTGCCCTATTCGGTAAAGATTATTTTGATGAATTGCTTGAACGTATCCGTGAGATACGAGCCAGTGAAAGACGATTCTACCAAAAAATCACCGACATATACGCTCAATGCAGTATAGATTATGACCCTAAGGCAGAGATTACCCAAACCTTTTACAAAACAGTTCAAAACAAACTTCACTGGGCTATTACAGGCCATACCGCAGCAGAAATTATAAAAGAACGTGCCGATTCGGACAAACCCCACATGGGGCTTACCACATGGAAAAACGCCCCACAGGGCAAAATCCTGAAAACAGATGTATCGGTAGCCAAAAACTACCTGAGTGAAAAGGAACTGAAAGACCTAAACCGTATAGTGACCATGTACCTTGACTTTGCCGAGCTACAAGCTGAAAAACAAAATCCCATGAAAATGGTGGATTGGGTTAGCCGCTTAGATGCTTTTTTACAATTCAATGACTACAAGGTGCTGAAAGATGCGGGTAAAATATCAGCCTCTATTGCCAAGCAATTAGCCGAAAAAGAATACAGTAAATACCGAGTAGTACAAGACAAAGAGTTTGAATCTGACTTTGACAAAGAAGTGAAGCGAATCACCAAGAAAGGCAAAGGCAAGAAATGAAAAGTTCGCTATTCTTCAACATACTGACATTCGATTGGCCTAAAATGCCAATCACTTTTTACTTTTCAGATCAGGACATTCCCGAAATGGTGGCTCAAATCGCCCCTCATTTCGTAGGTGAAGAAATACCGCCTTACGGCAAGAACAATTTGTGGTTTTTGTAAACACCAATCTATACCAAGAATAAATTTTTGCTACTCAAAAAATCCTATCGTAATATTGCAATGACATAAATAGAGCATATGGGAGTAACGAAAACAGACCTATTCACAGACGTACAGAATGAAATTGCAGTAGCAGCAAAGGCGTTTGCCCACCCTGCCCGTGTGGCAATCATTCAATACCTGTTAAAGAGCAATGCCTGTATCAACGGGGATTTGGTTCAAGAATTAGGGTTGGCACAGGCTACCATCAGTCAGCATCTTCGGGAACTAAAAGACATTGGCATTATCCAAGGAACTATTGATGGTTCTCGAATTAGCTATTGCATCAATCCCGTTCGGTGGGCAGAGATCAAAGGCCAATTCAACGAAATATTCAATCAATTTGATACTCCTTCATCGGGTGAATGTTGCTAAAAAAATTTGTTTAATCGTATCGTAATATTGCAATAACATAAATAGAAATGAACTTATCAGAAATCAAATCAGCTTTATCTCAGGTCAATGAGGTGATATTCACCCTGCCTAATGGCGAACAGGTGCCACCACACTTTCATGTTACTGAGGTGGGCAACATTCAAAAACATTTTATTGATTGTGGAGGAACTATCCGCAAAGAATCCGTCATCAACTTTCAATTGTTCACCGCTACGGACTATGATCATCGGTTGAGTGCTCAGAAACTTCGCTCAATCATCGAACTATCAGAAGAGAAGCTTGGACTGGAAAATCTGGAAATTGAAGTAGAGTATCAGGGAGACACCATTGGCAAGTATGGCTTAGAATTTCAAAATGGAGTTTTTCAACTTACATCTACTCAAACCGATTGCCTGGCAAAAGACAAATGCGGTATTCCTCAGGAAAAGCCAAGAATAAGACTGTCAACCCTGCAAGCTCAAGAGAGCGGCTGTACTCCGGGTTCAGGTTGTTGTTAACTAAATAATAGACTTACATATCAATGCAAACACAAAAAATAAAGATGCTTCCAACGCTTGAAACTACTATAGAAAAAGCAAGGCAATTAAATATCTCAGACGAACGTATTCAGGTGCTTAATCCGCTAATCGAATACATTCAATCTAAAATCGATCAGGGAAAAGACATCAACCTTAATTTTATCTGTACACACAATTCTCGAAGAAGCCAGTTTGCGCAAATCTGGGCACAAACAGCAGCGGACTATTTCGGTATTCCTGCCAATTGCTATTCAGGTGGTGTGGAAGTAACAGCATTCAACGAACGAGCAGTTGAATCGATTAAAAGAAGTGGTTTTAGAGTTACAGCCAAAGGCGACACCAATCCTGTTTATTTCGTATTCAATTCAGACGACAATGAGCCGATCAGTGCATTTTCAAAGCTCTTTGATGACCCAATCAATAAAGCAGACCAATTCGCAGCGGTGATGACCTGTTCTCATGCAGATGAAAACTGTCCGTTTATTCCCGGTACAGAAAAAAGAATACCAGTTCGGTATGAAGACCCAAAGGCATTTGATGATACCCGTGAAGAATCAGCAAGGTATGACGAACGGTCTATGCAAATTGCCAGTGAAATGTTTTATGTATTCTCAAAAGTGAACATGCCCAAATGACGACCAAAAGAAAAAAACTCAGTTTCCTTGACCAATACTTAACCCTTTGGATATTCCTTGCAATGGCCATAGGTGTAGGTATTGGCTACCTGTTTCCTTCCACATCAACTTTCATTGATTCTTTCAGCAGTGGAAGCACCAATATTCCGATTGCTATTGGGTTAATCCTGATGATGTACCCACCATTAGCCAAGGTGAATTACAAACTTCTTCCACAGGTCTTTAGAAATGTAAAAGTCCTATCCATTTCGCTTGTACTCAATTGGATAATTGGCCCTGTGTTGATGTTTGTTTTGGCGCTGATCTTTTTACAGGATTATCCTGAATACATGGTTGGATTGATACTTATTGGCTTGGCCAGATGTATTGCCATGGTACTCGTTTGGAACGATTTGGCAGAAGGTAGCAGTGAGTACGGAGCTGGTTTGGTAGCCCTCAACAGCATCTTTCAGGTATTTGCATATAGTTTCTATGCTTGGATTTTTATAACGGTACTCCCCCCCTATTTCGGCTTTGAAGGTGCGATTGTGGACATTTCCATTGCCACCATTGCCGAAAGTGTAGCTATCTATTTGGGCATTCCATTTTTAGCCGGATTGTTGAGCAGGGTTAGTTTGGTGAAAGCAAAAGGAGAAGAATGGTACAAAAGCAAATTCATCCCAACGATTTCACCGATCACCTTAATTGCCTTGCTGTTTACTATCGTTGTAATGTTCTCGTTAAAAGGAGAATTGATTGTTCAAATCCCAATGGATGTAGTGAGAATAGCCGTTCCGCTATTGATCTACTTTGCTATCATGTTCCTGATTGGTTTTTTTGTAAGTAAAGCAATGGGCGCAGAATATGACAAAAATGCAGCAGTAGCCTTTACAGCAGCAGGAAATAATTTTGAATTGGCCATTGCTGTTGCTATTGCAGTATTCGGTCTTAATTCAGGTCAGGCATTTACAGGTGTGATTGGACCATTGGTGGAAGTACCTGCATTGATTTTATTAGTTAGAGTGGCTTTTTGGCTGAGGAACAAATATTATTCGGAAAAAAAAGGGCAGTAAATCAAGCACTGCCCTTTAATTGCAACCGCTCATAATTAAAAAGATTAAGCAATAGCAATTTTTGCTCAACAGTCTTTTCCAGCTTCCTCTTTTTTGTGGATTCCAAGCTGAGCAAACCATCCTTATAGGTAGTTTCGATCTTATCAACATTTATTATGTCGGGCAGATTGAAACTTGTCTGAAAGACTGGTAGCCCAGAAGTATCCCGTGAGTCATTTATTTACTGCTTTATTCTGTCAAACCATTCTCTTTAGTAACTCCCACTGGATGCGCCCCACCATCGGGTTGTCCGGGTTGCCGTTCATCAACGTCAAGCAGTAAGCCACTTTCGACATTCGCCAGTCCGTTTCCAGAGTGTGTAGAATTTCGTTGGCCAGGAACCTTCTGCGAAAGTGCCGTTCCAATGGCAGACCGATATTGCTACATACCCGCATGGCCCTGGCAATGGCCATTTCCATGTCACGGTCTGACTGGTAAATGTTTTCCAGCGATGCAGAAGTGAACTGCATATCGAGTTCCTTGATGGCTTCTATGAAGTCCCTAATGTGCCTGGGCATAGGTTGATTTTCCAGGATAATGATTTCATTTCGTCCTGACATTGTGTTTATGCGTTTTGGTTGATCAAATCAATTAACTGCTGTTTGGTAGCCACTCCGGATTGTCTCCAAACGGGCTGCCCTGTTTTAAACAAGATCAAGGTGGGTACACCGCGTACCTGATACTGCTGCGCAAGGCGTTGGTTTTTGTCCACGTCTATTTTGATGATGCGTGCCTTTCCTCCAATTTCAGAGGATACCTCTTTCAGTATTGGGGCTTGCATTTTGCAGGGGCCACACCAGTCAGCATAGAAGTCTACCAACACAGGCTGATCTCCATTGATAATATGGTTAAAGTTTCCTTTCATGATGCATATACTTTATAGAAACTGTCTTTCAATTTTTTAATGAGTTCTTTTTGCTCACCAGTTAATTTCTCCGGCAATTTTACCTGTAGTTTCACGTACAGATCTCCATAAGACAACTTGCCGTAAACAGGCATACCTTTTCCTTTCAACCGTAATTGTTTTCCGTTTTGGCTTCCTTCCGGGATTGTGATGTTTACCTTTCCGGACAGGGTCTGGATTTCCTGCTTTCCTCCTAATAGAGCGGTGAACAAATCCACGTGTGCCTCCATGTACAGGTCATTGCCTTTGCGTTCATAGACAGGGTGTGGAGACACATGGATGGTGATGAACAAATCACCAGCCTTACCGCCTCTACCTTTTTCACCTTTTCCTTTTGCTCTCAGCTTCAGCCCATTATATACTCCAGGCTTGATTTTTAATTTTATCTTTTCATTACCTAAGCCTACGATACGCTCAGTCCCGGTGTATGCTTCCTGTAGCGAAATGGTCACTTCCCCGGCCAGGTCACTGCCAGTCATATTGGCACCAAAACCCGAGAAACCTCCCGAGCCTGAAAAACCACGTCCCTGCCGTGCACCTCCTCCAAAGAAAGACTCAAAGAAGTCTGAGAAGCCACTGCCGCCACCTCCAAAAAATTCGTAAGGGTCGCCTTCAAACTCATAATAGTATTGCCCCTCAGGACCGCCTTGCGAATACCTGGCCCGGCCACCACCAGCGAATGGGTCATAGCCTGCATCTTTATATTGCTTCCAGTTAGCACCTAACTGGTCATATAGCTTTCTTTTCTCAGGATCACTCAATACCTCATTAGCCTCACCGATTTCCTTGAATTTTTCTTCGGCTACCTTATCTCCAGGATTTTTATCCGGATGGTATTTCACCGCCAACTTTCTGTAAGCCTTTTTGATCTCGTCCTGAGAAGCTGTCTTGGTAACACCTAGTATTTTATAGTAATCCTTGTATTCCATTGTTTTTTTATAAAGATGAAAATAAAAAGGGCCACATGGGCCCCTCAATTGTTTGTTATTCTCAATATTTTGAGCCTCTCAATCATTAGGAAATTTGAATTGATTTCCTGTTGGGTTTCACACCTGTAACTTTGCCTACCTTGATTTTGAGCACGCCATTTTTCATAGAGGCGTCAATCTCATCCGGGTTGGCATTTTCAGGGAGCTGAAACATACGCTGGAATGAGGCATAGCCGTATTCCCTTCGCATCCAGTTGCCTTCATTCTCTTCTTTTTCATATTGCTTTTCAGACGAAATGACCAGGCAGTTGTCTCGCACTTCCAGCTTTATGTCTTTTTTATCTATGCCGGGCACTGCCACTGATACTTCAAAGGTTTTTCCCTTGTCGCTGATGTTTACAGAAGGCACACTGGCAATAGCTTCTGTATCACTTATCTGGTCATCTATCTTTTTACCAAAGAATTTTTCCACTACGTTGGGAAACTTTGGTTTTAAGTTTTTGGTCCATTTGAATAAGTCCATATCTATATATCCTTTAGGTTCAACAATTCATTTCATTCTTGTCAGGAGGCTTGCCGAGGCTATCTCCTTATCTTTATCCATCACTCAAACCTTTTTCTCGGTTGGGTAAATAACTTGGTCGAATGTTTTTTTTCAAAGTTCATTTCGCCTAACCGACATTTTTGAATTAGCCAATATTTTTTTTATGGTAGTCAGGGGGAGCGTTTTGCTCAACCCCCGTCCACCGAAACATGACACTTATAGGCCAAATGCGTAGTAGTAGGTACCTGGAATATTCTCATAAACACCTTCCACCAGCACACCGCCTTTCTTATTTTCCAAGGCTTTGGCCAATTCTTCTGTGTCCTTGATCACACGGCCATCAACCTTGGTGATGATAAATCCCTCTCGCATTTCGGTATGCTTCATTAGCTTACCGGCATATAGCTTTTTCACTTTCACTCCACCATCTATGTCCAGCTTTCTGGCCAGGGCTTTATCCACATCTTCAAACTCAGCACCCAGTATGTTGAATATTTCTTTACGGTTTTTGGCCAGGAACTTGGTTTCTCCCTCACGGTTTTTAAGCTCTACTTTTACCTCCATTTCTTTACCGTTGCGGTTTATTTTCAACTTCACTTCATCACCAGGACGGTGACGGGCAATCATTTCTTGCAGCTCAGGTGCAGTACTTACTCCAACGCCATTCACCTCCAGAATTACATCACCACTTTCAATTCCTGCTGTCAGGGCAGCACTGTTTACAGCTACGCTATCTACATAAACTCCTTTGGTTACTTCCAGGTCTTTTTCCTTGGCGAGGTTGCCGTCAACACCGCGAATGGTCACACCCAAATATCCTCGTTGTACAACACCGTACTTGAGCAGGTCTTCCACTACTTTGTTCACGATGTTCGAGGGAACTGCAAATCCATAACCTGCATACGCTCCGGTAGGGCTGGCAATGGCTGTATTGATACCCACCAGACCACCTTGTAGATTCACCAGAGCACCACCACTGTTTCCAGGGTTGATCGCTGCATCAGTCTGAATAAAGGATTCAACAGCATATTGGTCGCGAAGAATATTTATGTTCCTGGATTTAGCACTCACGATACCTGCCGTTACGGTGGAGTTTAGGTTAAATGGATTACCTACTGCGAGCACCCACTCACCTACCTTCACATCATCTGAGTTAACCAGCGGCAATGAAGGAAGATTTTTTTCCTTGATCTGTATCAGCGCAAGGTCAGTGCTAGGGTCTGTACCTACTACTGTGGCTTTGTAAGTGCGGTTGTCGTGAAGCGTAACTTCAATATCATCTGCATCCGCAATTACATGGTTGTTCGTCACAATGTAACCTTCACTGTTGATGATTACACCAGAGCCGGTTCCAACACGGACTTGAGGTTGCTGTGGAGTTTCATAGCGATAGTATCTCTGTCCTTGGTCGGGACGACCAAAAAATTGATCCATGAAATTATCGCCAAAGAAATCCCTAAAAGGATCAGGCAGCTGACGATATTGCTGTTGATCGCGTGCGGTATAGTTACTGGTTTGCGTGGATTTAATGTGTACCACGGCATCCATCACTTTTTCGGATACTGCAGTAAAATCCAACGGCACAATCTCATTGTTCTCATCAAGGGTGTATAAAGCACCTTTAGAAGGTGTACCGTTAACGTGTTCTATTCTTAATGTTTTGGCACTTGGCACTACCTCTGGGGCGACCCAAATCACACCCAAAGAAACTACCAGTGCGATGATTCCCGATACGATGTGATTTTTCATTTTCATTATCTTTTAAGGTTAAACATTCGTGTACAATCATGCAGCTTGTTTCCAATCCGGGTCTTGATTCAAATCAAGCTTCTTCGTCATTTTTAGTTTCTTTGAAAGAAAGACCCTTTTCATTTTTTCTCTACTCCCCATAAGCCCCATTGTAAAACTGATGGCGAAGAAGAGGGCGATATTGAGAAGTGAGACCAGGCTAATACCCAATGCTAACTTGTCCATACCTACCTCCTTGTTTTAAATCATACCTCACTCAATAGATCAGAAATTCACTGACTTTACTTGTTGATAAAACTCAACGTATGGGCTGTAAGAAGTCACCTTTAAATGACTTCTTACTGTCTTCATGAATTACTTAATACTTATGGTTTTAGGTGGTTGTGGCTTAGCTTCTTCCTTTTTAGGAATAGTAATGGTCAGAATACCATCTTCATAAACCGCCCCAATTTTCTGTTCATCAGCAGATTCTGGTATTGTGAACGCTCGCTGGAATGAACGATAAGCAAACTCTTTGCGAGAATATCTGAAGTTATCATCCTTGCTATCTTCTTTCTTCTCAGAAGAAATTGTCAGAAGGTTGTTGTCCAACTGGATGTTGAAATCTTCCTTTTTCATTCCGGGAGCTGCCATCTCCACCATAAAGGCATCATCGTTTTCTTTGATGTTTACCTTAGGTAATGTTGTGTCAGTTGAAGAATAATTTTGTCTTCTCCAATCACCTAATTCGGTGTTGAAAAAATCGTCAAACAGACTGCTGAATGACGGATTTGATGTTCTTACAAGTGCCATTTTTTTCAGTTTTAGTGTTTAACATTTATGTCTGAAATCCGATAGACAAATGGTATTCCAGTTGAATTATTTGGAGAAAATACGTCATTATGTCTGTTTTTGAATAAAGAAATAGCCTAAATATGCCATTATGACATCTTATAGGCCGGAATACACATATGGTTGCTTACCTGCGTGTAAAGTGCACCGTCTCCTATTCCCTGTGTTGTGGGGTATTTACCCATTCGCCTCAGGCAAGTTCATTGCGTTCGTTGGTACCTCACTCTTTATAATCACCAAAAATCATTAAGTATTTGCTTAAATATTAAACTATTTTCCTTTTCTTAGCGTTTATTTAAGCAGCTCCTTAAATACAGTTTATTATGACCAAAACATGTATCAGAGTTTATGCGGACGTTGAACAAATCAATCAATGTAAGCAGGATATCGAAAAAGTGGAGGAATCGGTTAGCCAAATAGCCAAAGCCCTTAACCTTGCTGGTAATGAAGTGCGTTTAAAAATTCTCTTTTTACTGGAAAAAGAATCCAAAATGTGTCCTTGTGACTTAAGTGATATTTTGAACATGACCGTTCCTGCAATATCCCAGCATCTAAGAAAATTAAAAGATGCAGGTTTAGTGGAAACCAAGAAGGTTGGTCAAACTATTTTCTATTCAATATCAGAATCAAACACCAATATTCTGAATCCCATTTTTAAGTTGTTGGTATCCGAAAAAGTATCGATATCATGAAGAATAAGCAATCAAATTCATTGGCAGTCACAAGCCTATTGACGGCTGTAAGCGCATCTCTTTGCTGTATCACTCCGGTACTGGCATTACTTGCTGGTTCAAGTGGTATTGCCGCAACACTCTCGTGGTTAGACCCCTTTCGCCCTTGGTTGATAGGGATTACCGTGGTTGTATTAGCCTTTGCATGGTATCAAAAATTAAAACCAAAATCGGCTGAGGAAATTGCATGTGAGTGTGAGGATGATGACCTGCCTACCGGCAAGGCAGGAAAACCCTCCTTTTGGCATTCCAAGAAATTTCTGGGTATAGTGACAGTGTTTGCAGCGGTCATACTTGCTTTCCCATATTATGCTGATGTCTTTTACCCCGAAACCCAACTATCAGTATCCGAGAATGCTAATCTTGAATCGACTTATGAAATTAATATTACTGGAATGACCTGTTCAGGATGTGAGGAACATGTAAAACTTGAAATTGGCAAACTTTCAGGTATTTCAGGGTTAGAAGTTTCTTATGAAAAAGCTAATGCCGTAGTGACCTTTGATGAGTCAAAAACAAATATTAATGAGGTTAAAGCTGCTATAGATAAAACTGGTTATAAAGTGGAATCCATAAATAAACAATGATGAGCGAAGTAGTTCTTGAATCCACAATCACTTGTCCCAATTGCGGTCATAAAAAAGAGGAAATTATGCCTACTGATGCCTGCCAATATTTTTATGAATGTGAAAAATGTCACCAGGTATTAAAGCCTCAATCAGGGGATTGTTGCGTGTATTGCAGTTATGGTTCTATGCCTTGTCCCCCTATTCAGTTAGATAATGGCAAGTCATGTTGTCAAAAAAAATAGAGATAAGCAAAGTTAGGCGGGTTCGCACAAGCCCCCTGCACAACCGTGATGTCAAGGTCAAGCCCTTCGGGTTTTGAAAAAAATCTCCACCCTACGGGTAGTATTTTTCCCAAAAACCTTGTCAACCCTGTTACACCCGCCTTTTCAAGAGCTTTCTCTTTTCTTTTTTTCCCTTTTTTCTTTTCTCTTTTGAAAATGTCTGTGCGAAGCGCAGCGAGTGATGGTACCCCAGAAATTAGGACAGTATGTTAACCCGTTGGGTGAAATAGATTTCTGATGACTTGTTGAGTCAGATATTGGGTTAAGATACTGAAAATCAGTATCTTAATAGTGATCAAAAAACCCAATATCCATGTCAAATATAGTGAAGAACTACCAGAAAGTATTGCATACCATTTTACCTATCTATGAAAAGTTTGAGCACTTACCTAAGCCGGGAAGAAAACCAAAAATGTCTGATATTGAGGTAGTTGCACTCAGTCTGACTGCTGAGTATATGTCCATTGATAGCGAGAACGCACTGTTCAAGCAACTTCAGGGTGCTCGAATTGATAATTTGATAGAGCGAAGCCAATTCAATAAAAGACGCAGACATCTGTTCGGGTTAACTGAGAAGGTGAGAAGAGAACTGAGCAGGTACTTTGTTGAAAATGAAGACTACTTCATCGTAGATTCTATGCCCATGGAAATATGTAAATGGTCCAGACATAGCAGGGCCAAAATATGTAAGGGTGACTATCAAACCAGTCCGGAAAAGGGATACTGCGCCTCACAGGGCAACTGGTTTTATGGCTATAAACTTCACGGGGTCTGTAGTGCATCAGGGGTGTTCGCTTCTTTGGAAATTACAAAAGCCAACGTGCATGACATCGCCTTTCTTAACGAAATAAAGCACCAACTCTCTGACTGTGTCTTACTTGGAGACAAAGACTACCTTTCGGCAGATTGGCAACTGGACTTGTTTGAAACAGTCAACATAACTTTAGAAACACCTATGAGAAGCAATCAGAAAAATTATCGCAAACAGCCATTTGTGTTTAGAAAGACAAGAAAGAGGATTGAAACACTTTTCTCTCAACTCTGTGATCAATTTATGATCAGAAGAAACTATGCTAAATCATTCTTAGGGTTTAAGACAAGGGTGCTATCCAAAATTACAGCAATGACTACAGTACAATTCCTCAACAGATTTGAGTTCAACAGAAATATCAACAACCTTAAAATGCCAATCGCTTAATTCACCCAACGGGTTAAAGAAGGTATAGACTAACAGCAACCTTGATTTGAAATGGTTACAGGGCCCAACCACTTATCGTGAAAAGGTTCGGGTTATCGAAAGATTCCGTTCAGTGATCGAAAATTTGCTTCTACCTTGTTAATACTGAGCATTTTGGGAGGAAATCGAGTGAAGCATGAAGAATTTATTGTATTTAATCCTCCCCCTCCTTATCGTATCGTGTATAGAAGAGCCACCTTTCGAAGAACCGGCAGAGAACTCTTCTTCCCTTACCGATTTCAGCTTCGACTCGTTTAATTTCGAAACCTCTCAAATGGTAGCCCTAAACATTACGGACTACACCAAAGGAGCCGCTAAATACCGAATACACTACTTATCGGGTGGAGAATCGCTCTCCATAGGCTCATTTATTAAGCAGAGTGGTGGGCTAAGTATCGAGCAGTTATTGCCAGCCTCCGTCAGTGAATTGTATGTTACCAAAATCAGTGCTGATGGTACAGAAACCTTTTCTATGCCGGTAAGTGGTGCTTCAGCAAACCTTACCATTCAACAGACAGCTGCCGGTAGTGTAGCCAATAGCAGCTCCGACTGTATAGACCATCTCTATGCCGTTAATAATAATGGAGATTTCTTTACCATAGATATCTTTAACTCTTCCTTTACTCCTACCGACTTGAGTCAGCTTCAAGGGGGCGGATCCATAGCCAACGCTCTCGATCAGGCCAACGGAATTATGTATTACAACGTGGGAAAAACACTCTATGCCTACGATATTGCCAGCAGCATTTTCTCCGTAAAACATACCAACAACCCCTTCAATGGCAACTACCCTCGCCTCGAGTATAAAGACGGTTACTTCTACATGAGCAACAAAAATATCATGCACAAAGTAGAAGCAGCCACAAACAACCTGGTAGCCAGCTACACCATCAACGGATTCATCAACAACAGCGGTGGTGGCGACCTGGCATTCGACTCGAACGGAGAGCTTTATCTGGCTTGTTTTTCAGGGCTGTATAAATTCACTTCAATAAACG
>NZ_DDDQ01000181.1:0-18045 GCF_002336325.1 Roseivirga sp. UBA1976
ACCTGGCCTTGGTTAGTGCTATCTAGTCCCCTCATGGATTGAGAACAAAACCAAATCCTTCAAATACTTCCCTTCATTAGTTGCTGAAAATTAGAATCAAGTCTTAACTTGCGGCCTAAACTTATCGTCACCTTGAACCTGTCTGCCGACAGGCAGGATTGCTTCAGGGTCTCTTTAATAGATTCTGAAATAAATTCGGAATGACATTTAGACCAAAGTTAGAGCTGATACACCCGTCTTTGTGTCTAAATTTACAGAAGTTTTTTGTGCTGAATGGATTACCTCTCAACGCTTAATGAACCCCAATACGAAGGTGTAGTAAACACCGAAGGCCCTGCCATGATTATTGCCGGTGCAGGATCGGGTAAAACTCGTGTACTCACCTACCGTATTGCTTACCTCATCAAAGAAAAAGGTGTAGATCCATTCAATATTCTTGCACTCACATTTACCAACAAAGCTGCACGCGAAATGCGCGAACGGATTGAGAGAGTAGCCGGTGTGAATGCGCGCAATTTATGGATGGGCACTTTCCACTCAGTATTCGCCAGAATTCTCAGGGCTGAAGCCGACCGGTTGGGATATCCCAGCAACTTTACCATTTACGATACGGACGATTCCAAGTCTCTAATCAGATCCATTGTGAAGGAGTTCGGGCTTGATGACAAAGTCTATAAACCCAACGTGGTGCTGAACAGAATTTCCGGAGCCAAAAACCGACTGGTAGAATGGAAAGAATACCTTAACAACCCACTCTACGCAGCCGATGATGCCGCAGCTCAGAAACCCGAGATGGGTCGTATTTACAAAACCTATTGCCAACGCTGTTTCAAGGCCGATGCTATGGACTTTGACGACCTCCTCCTTAATACCAATATCCTGTTCAGAGATCATATCGATGTGCTCAACAAATACCAACATCGCTTTAAATATGTGCTGGTCGATGAGTTTCAGGACACTAACGTATCCCAGTACCTCATCACCAAAAAGCTCTCGGCCGTAAGTCAAAATATAGCAGTGGTGGGCGATGACGCCCAATCAATTTATGCCTTCCGCGGAGCTAACATTGAAAATATTCTGAACTTCGAGAAAGATTTTCCCGATTTAAAAGTCATTAAACTGGAGCAAAACTATCGCTCTACCAAAAACATTGTAGAAGCAGCCAATTCACTAATCGCTCGCAACAAAGGGCAGCTAAAAAAATCGGTATGGACGGCCAACGGAGAAGGTAACCGAATTGAACTCATAAAATCGGTATCGGACAATGAAGAAGGGCGCTTTGTAGCCTCGGCCATCTTTGAGCAAAAAACACAAAACGGATACGAAAATAAAGATTTTGCAGTGCTCTACAGAACCAATAGCCAATCCAGGGCCATTGAAGAAGCACTCAGAAAGTCAGGTATTCCTTACAAAATATACGGAGGGCTTTCCTTCTATCAGCGTAAGGAAATTAAAGACCTGATGGCCTACCTCAGGTTTGCCATCAACACCAACGATGAACAATCTTTCCGAAGAATTATCAATCTTCCCAAAAGAGGCATTGGGGCTACTTCAGTAGAAAAAATGGTGGTGGCGGCCTTTGAACACGATATTCCACTTTGGGAGGTGCTTACCAATATAGACTCCTTCCTTCCCGGACGTGTAGCCAATGCCGTTCGCGATTTTGTGACTTTGGTTAAGAGTTTTCAGATTTACGTAAGCTCGAAAGACGCCTACGAAGCGGCTAACCACATAGCTAAAACCTCTGGTTTGCTTAAAGAGCTCTATGACGACAAAACGGTTGAAGGTCTAAACCGTTATGAAAACGTGCAGGAGCTACTAAATGCCATGAAGGAATTTGTGGAGACGCCCGAGGTAGAAGACAAGAGTCTGGCGGCCTTCTTGCAAGAGGTGGCTCTGCTAACCGACCAGGACAATGACGACCCTACCGACAATGATTTTGTATCGCTCATGACCATACATGCCTCCAAAGGGCTTGAGTTTAAAAATGTGTTTGTGGTGGGTCTGGAAGAAGACCTTTTTCCTTCGCAAATGATGCTAAGCAGTCGAGCCGATCTGGAAGAGGAACGAAGGCTGTTTTATGTAGCCATTACAAGAGCTCAGGAAAACTTATACTTCTCATATGCTCTTTCGCGTTACCGCTTTGGACGACTGATCAATTCAGAACCTAGTCGCTTTATAGAAGAGGTTGACCCGAACTACATCTTTGTGAATACCCGGTACGGAAGCCGGGAACCTAAACTAGGCAGAAGTGAGCAACCTCCGGGCTTCTCTTCCAGCTTTGCCCGTAATCTCATGGCTACTAAAAAACCACAGGCCAAAAAGCCTTTACAGTATCACAAACCATCGGCCGACTTTAGACCAAGCGACACCTCTAATCTTGCCGAAGGAATGAAGGTAGAGCATCCAAAGTTTGGCTTCGGGAAAGTAAGCAAGGTAGACACCGAGGGAGCAAACAAAAAAGCCAAGGTAATCTTTGAAGATTTCGGAGAAAAGACCCTCCTGCTAACCTTTGCAAAGCTTAGAATTGTAGAATAACTAATACATCAGACAAGCATGTCGACAATAATTACTATTTTGAAACAAGACTATTAATAATGGCACTAGAATATAATACCGAAAGAGCTGCAGTAAAGCTCATGGAATATGGCCGCAACATTCAAAAGCTGGTCAACCACATTAAAACCATTGAAGATAAAGATAAGCGTAGCGCATATGCCCATACCCTTACTGACCTGATGAAGCAAATCAACAGCAACATAAAGGGTAATCAGGATTATGACCAAAAGGTGTGGGACGACCTTTATCTCATCTCCAATTTTGAGCTGGATGTAGAAGCTCCTTTCCCAATGCCCGATGTTTCGGCTATTGGCAAAAAACCTCAGAAGGTACACTACAAAAGCTCCAATATTAAGTATCTGCACTATGGCCGAAATGTGGAAATCATGATTGAGCAGGCCATAGCCATGGAAGATCCGGAATCAAAAGCCGCAGCCGTAATACATATTGGCAGGCTAATGAAAACCTTCTATAACACCTGGAACAAAGACAATATCGATGATGAGATCATCCTAAAGCAAATCAAGGAGTTATCGAACAACCAACTCGATATTGACATTGAACTGGTGAAAGAGCAGGGACTTTTCAACAATAACATTAAGGAAAACCGTTACTCTAACAAAAACTCCCGAGACAACAACAATAATAACAGAAGAAGAAACCAAAAAAGACGCAGAAACTAAATGTCATCTTTCATTATTGAAGGTGGCACCCGCCTTTCCGGAGAGATTATTCCTCAGGGTGCCAAAAACGAAGCACTACAAATTCTATGTGCCGTACTGCTAACCGCAGAGCCTGTTACCATACATAAAATCCCAGACATCCGTGACGTAAACAAGCTCATAGAGCTTTTGGCCGAATTGGGTGTAGAGGTAAAGTATCTTGGCAATGAGAGCTATCGTTTTTGCGCAAAAGATGTAGACATCGACTATTTGGAAACGGAAGACTTCCGTAAAAAAGCTTCGTCATTGAGAGGCTCAATAATGATCCTGGGGCCACTGCTGGCCCGTTTCGGAAAAGGAAAAATTTCCAAGCCGGGGGGAGACAAAATAGGCCGAAGAAGACTTGACACACACTTCATAGGCTTCCAGAAGCTGGGGGCAAGATTCTTATACGAAGCCGAAACAGGCATGTACCATATCGATGCCAGCCAGCTGAAAGGCACCTACATGCTTTTAGATGAAGCCTCTGTTACCGGTACGGCCAACATTCTGATGGCTGCTGTTATGGCCGAAGGAAAAACCACTATTTACAATGCCGCTTGTGAGCCCTACCTCCAACAGTTGAGCAAAATGCTCAACCGAATGGGAGCAAAAATCACAGGCATTGGCTCTAACCTGCTCCACATCGAAGGGGTAGAGTCGTTGAAAGGCACAGAACACACCATGTTGCCCGATATGATCGAAATTGGCTCCTTCATTGGTATGGCGGCTATGACTCAATCGGAAATAACCATCAAAGACTGCCAAATACCTGAACTGGGGGTAATCCCCGAAACATTCAGAAGGCTGGGCATTCAGATGGAATTTAGAGGTGACGACATTTTTATACCCGCTCAGGAGCGCTACGAAATTGAAACATTTATCGATGGCTCTATAATGACTATTGCCGATGCTATTTGGCCGGGGTTAACCCCCGATTTACTCAGCATTGTACTAGTTGTAGCTACTCAGGCCAAAGGCACCGTTCTCGTTCACCAAAAGATGTTTGAGTCTCGACTATTCTTTGTCGATAAGCTGATAGACATGGGGGCTCAGATCATTCTGTGCGACCCACACCGCGCTACTGTCATAGGACTAAACAGACAACAAAAGCTCAAAGGTATTCGAATGACATCTCCCGATATAAGGGCCGGACAAGCCCTGCTCATTGCCGCCCTTTCGGCAGAAGGCCGCTCCATCATAGACAATGTGGAGCAAATTGACCGGGGATACCAGCATATTGATACCCGACTCAAGGCATTAGGAGCCAAGATTGAGCGAGTAGATTAAGTACCGAGCCTGGTTAAAGCCAGGCTTTTTTGTTCACCCCACTTCTGCATAGCCAACCATTCGGGTTATATTCGTAGGAGTGACACGGCAAAATTTTCAACATGGCTAAACACATAGAACCTCAACTGCATGGAGAAAACAAATGGTTTTCCCGATTTCAAGATTACATTGGCGAATTTATATATGGAGGTATAGATGGTTCTGTAACCACGTTTGCTGTAGTTGCCGGAGCAGCCGGAGCTCACCTTGAAAGCTCAGTAGTTATTATTTTGGGCTTTGCCAATCTTATTGCCGATGGTTTTGCCATGTCTGTTGGCAGTTACCTGTCGACCAAATCGGAAAAGGAGAATTACCAGAAGCATAAAGAAATAGAATATTGGGAAGTAGATAATCTACCCGAAAAAGAACGTCAGGAAATTCGCGAAATATATCAGGCCAAAGGTTTTGAAGGAGAGCTGTTAGAGCAAGTGGTAGATAAAATCACCGAAGACAAAGACCGCTGGGTAGATGTAATGATGAAAGAAGAGCTGGAAATGACTGAAGAATCCAAGTCTCCTCTTCAGATGGGCTTTGTCACTTTTATTTCATTCATACTTATGGGCTTTATACCCCTCATTGTATATGTAATTGATTACTCGGGCCAATCGCTTGGCGATAACCTTTTTCTTTATTCGTCCATACTCACTTTTGTTACCTTTGCCGGAATTGGGTTTGCCAAAAGCTACGTTACCAAAGCCAACCGGCTGAGAAGCATACTAGAAACCCTATTTTTAGGCGGTTCGGCCGCTGTTCTTGCCTACTTTGTCGGAGATTTACTGGAAAAAATGATAGCTTAGACATCTTTTTTACGTTTAATCCATCCTTAATGCGTATTCAACGGAATGGTTAAAATTGGTACATCCAGAAGACTGAATAAATCACCATCGGCCAAACGCCTAAGGAAAAGAGACATTTACACCTACCTAATGGAGGTGGTGCTCATCATCTTTGGAATAACTGTAGCCTACCAACTCAATATTTTGTATGAAGACAAAAAAGAATTGCAACTGGAAACCGCTGCTATTCTAAAGGTATATAGGGAAAACGAAACCAACATGAACTACTTTGCCGGCACCATTGCCGATAGAATGCAGTTGGAGGAAGACACCCGTGAACTAGCACGTATTCTCTTTTCGGGAGGCCTTTTAGAAGACGACCATATTGGTACGTATCTCTTTAACATTAACAAAACCATAAAACCCGTTGTGCAGCTAGAGGCCATCAACTTTTACCTGAACACCAATTACACCAACCGCAATGCCGATATAAAAAGTGAACTCATTACACTCAAAAGCAAATACCTGGAGTTAAGAGACATTGTAGACTACTATGTGCGCATGAAAGAAAAATACTACTCAGACTTTCTGGTTTCTGAAGTAGATTTTGGTGAAGAAAAATACTTTCTTACCAGAAAATTAAAAGTGTAGAGTTTAAAAACCTTGTTGTTAATCTGCTGGCCAATGAGCAGGCGCTCAACAAGTTGTTTGTAGAGTCTTATGAGATGGCCATAGACCTGGAAGAGCTCATCGATCGAAAAATCAGGTAACCCTAACGATAATAGCTCGACTTATACTGTTGGGCAAAAGTAGAAGGACTAACCCCGGTGTACTTCTTGAATATCCTTGAAAAATAGGCATAATCATCAAAGCCCAGTTGTTCGGCCACTTCAGTGAGCCCAACATCCAATGAATTGACCAGAAGCCTCTTAGCTTCTAACGCCACTCTTTCCATAATCAACTCCGTAGTACTTTTATTAAGTTGCTCGCGAACCACTCTGTTCAGATGTCTCACCGTTAGGTTTAGCATTTCGGCATAAACACCAGCCGATTTATGCGCTTTGTAGTGAACATTAATTAACCGCTCCAGCTCTGTGAGGTGCGCAGCATAACGGCCTATTCGCCAACCGGAATCAACCGATTGACTGCACACCCTGGCTAAATTGGTGTAAAGTATCCCCAGAAGCATCTGTATTTTACGGTGCCTCCACAATCCTTGACCGGAATACTCCCGAAGCACCAAACTCATAATCTGGTAAACCTCCTCCAACAATGGCGCTACCAACTGCACCATAGAAGAGCGAGTGAGAGAGCTATAGAACGAAAAATCGGCCAGTGAGTGATCGGCAAAGGCCAAATCGTAAAACTCGCGCGAGTGAAACAAGATTAAGCCCTCCGCATCTGCCGAAGGCTGCCAAAAGTGAGATTGTCCGGGACTCAAAACGAAAAGCGCTCCGGGCTGTATTTCATACCTCACAAAATCGATTTCGTGCACCCCGCTACCCTGGGTGAAAAGTACCACCAGATAAAAATCATGCTTATGCGGTACTAATATTTCACCATGGTGCTTAAGCACATGTGCAGAAAAGGTGTTGCAATAAAAACGATGTGAATCTTGCTCAAACCTATGAAGCTCAAGAGTATTTAAATTCTTCACTCAAAAAATGATCCTTTTATACAAAAGAAGGAAACTTTTACCAGAACGTAGAAGCTATTGAATCATTTAATTTTGCCTCAAATTAAATCCAGATGCTTAAAACAGTTAAAAGTATTTTTCGTCAAAAATGTCCTAATTGTGAAGAAGGATCTGTATTCCACTCCAACGGAAATATACTCCGAATGAAATCGCCCGGCATGAACGAAAACTGCCCGGTGTGTGGACATAAGTTCGAAAAGGAACCGGGTTATTTTATTGGAGCCATGTATATGAGCTACGGTCTTTCACTGGCCGAACTCGGGGGGCTCTTTTTACTTTGGCAGCTGACCGGCCTTCCACTAAGTGGTTTCATCTATGCGGCCATTGTCCTCCTGGTAGCCCTTATGTTTTTAAACTTTAGGCTAGCTCGAATAATCTGGATGTACTTGTTTCGGTAGGCCGGTATAACCTTCCCGGTCCTATTGTTTCACCTGATGCAGGCCACACTCCTTTTGCGAAGCCTCCCAATACCACCTGCCCGCCCTGGGGTGTTCTCCCGGCTCAATGGCCCGGGTACATGGCGCACAACCAATACTTATGTAGCCCTTGTCGTGCAGAGGATTATATGGCACCTGATGTTTCTTCAGGTATTCGAGCATTTCATCATAAGACCATCGCAGTAGGGGGTTGAATTTGATTACCTGATTAGGCTCATCCCACTCAATAAGGCTGAAATTCTGACGATTGTCTGATTGGTCTGCCCTTAGCCCCGTTACCCAAACGGCCGTGTCTCTGAGAGCTCTTTTGAGAGGCTCTACCTTGCGAATGTAGCAGCACTCTTTACGGTTTTCTACCGACTCATAAAAGCTGTGCATGCCTTTCTTCGTTACCAGCTCCTCCACTTGCTCGGCCTTGGGATAGTAGACCCTAATAGGCTGCTTATACCTGGCCCTGGTGCGATCGATTAACTCATAGGTTTCAGGAAATAACCGACCCGTATCGAGAGTAAACACCTCAATATCAATCGAATGCTTAAAAATAGCATGCGTAATAACCTGGTCTTCCTGGCCAAAAGCCGAAGAAAAGCGAACCTTTCCGGGAAAAGCATTGGCTACCAGAGCCAACGACTCTTCTAAAGTTTTTCCTTCAATTAAGTTACTTAGCTCCTCTACTCTCTCTTTCATCGTCTTACTTTTACCGAAGCCCAAACTCTTTCATGCAGGTAATAAAGAATCATTTTGGTGACTACTTCAACTGAACCAATGGAAAATGCCGTAGCAAAATTACCTGTAATGATGTACGAAATCACCATGGTATCCAGAGTGCCAACTATTCTCCAGCTAATGGTTTTTAGTAAGCTTTTAAGATTGCTATCCACCTTTCTGGCATCTTCAATCTTATCTTTTACAAGTGAATCTACTAACATCTTTCGGGCATTAAACTTATCAACGGGACAAATCTATATATTCCCTACCATTTTAGTAGACTTTTGTTTCAATTTTTTTTCACCTCTCTTGTTCTCCTGTAAAAACAGAAGGTCAAAAGAGGGGATTCTTCATAAGCACGGTAAGCTTTTCAGAAAAAAATACAGTTCTGTGAGCTGCTATTCCTTATTGCGCAATACATCGGCCAGGGTCTTATTCTCCAACACCTTAAGTGTATTATCCCTAACCTCGGCCATTACGCGGTTCAACCCGCATACGGCTTCATCGCAATTTTCGCAACGCTCATAGTAATTAAGGCTCACGCAGGGCAATAGAGCAATGGGGCCATCGAGCATACGAATAACCTTAGCCAGTTTTACTTCTTCAGGGGGTTTTATAAGGTAATAGCCACCACCTTTCCCTTTTTTACTTCCCAGCACTCCGGCCTTTTTCAGCTCAAGAAGTATATTTTCCAGGAACTTGAGAGATATTTTGCGCTCTTGCGAAATCTCAGAAATGAGAACAGGGCCCTTCTCCACATTCTCGGCCAAATAAGTGAGGGCATGAAAGGCGTATTGAGTCTTCTTAGAGAGCATGCGTAATAATCGGCAAAATTTTAGAGTGAAACAAAAAAGGGAGCTGTGCTCCCCTTTTCAGATAATTATATAAAACATTAATAGTTGTTCAACATAACAGGCATTACTAGCATGAGTATATCCTCACTGTCATCCTTTTCTGTAGGTATAATGAGGCCGGCACGGTTAGGAGCCGACATTTGCAGTGTAATAGATTTCGAGTGCAGATTGCCAAGCATTTCAACCAAAAACTTAGCATTGAACCCAATTTCGATATCTTCTCCCTCATGCTCGCAGGCCAAAGTTTCTTTAGCTTCATTAGAGAAGTCTAAATCTTCGGCAGAAATTGTAAGCTCGCTGCCGGTAATCTTAAGCCTGATTTGGTGGGTGGTTTTATTGGCGTAAATGCTGATACGCTTTAGAGAGCCTAGCAGCTCGCTGCGCTCAATGGTCATTTCAATCGGATTCTCGGTAGGAATCACATTCTCATAATCCGGGAAACGCTCATCAATCAAGCGGCAGATCATGCGAATATTGTTGAAGTGGAAGTAGGCGTTAGACGCATTGTACTCCAATACAACATTCACATTTTCTGAAGGCAATGTAGACTTCAAAAGGTTAAGGGCCTTTCTGGGTATAATTATAGACATTCCGGAGTCGGTAGCCACATCCACTCTTCTATAGCGCACCAAACGATGGCCGTCAGTAGCTACAAAAGTAGTGTTGGTATCGCCCAGCTTCACAAATACTCCCGTCATGGCTGGTCTCAACTCATCGTTGGAAGTAGCAAAAATGGTGTTATTAATCGCACTGCTCAAAACATCGGTCGACATATCTACGGAATAGGCATCGGTTACTTCCGGTACCTTAGGGAAATCCGTGGCATTTTCTCCGGCCAGTTTGTAACGTCCATTGTCTGAGTTGATCTCTACACTGTATGTTTCCTGGTCAATGCTGAAGGTAACCGGTTGTTCGGGAAGGTTCTTCAGGGTGTCCATCAGTATTCTGGCAGGCACCGCTATGCTTCCATCTTCTTTGGCCTCTACATCAATCTCGGTGATCATAGAGGTTTGTAAGTCTGACGCAGTGATGGTCAGAAGTCCATCTTTTATTTCAAAAAGGAAATTCTCTAGAATAGGAACAACCGGATTGGTTGTGATAACGCCATTGATATTAGACAGGCGCTTTAAAAGTTCAGCTGAAGAAACAATAAACTTCATAGAAGATCGATTTTTTGAGTGGTTTTAATAAGCGGATAAAATTAAAAATAAAATCTATATCGCCCATTAAATGTAAGCATTTTGAACCCGATTGACTAACAAGCTCCTCATCTCTCGCACTAGTCGTTTAAAAGACCACCTTCCACCATTCACCCAACCACTTATCACATAGTCAAAAATATTACCCTATTATTTTGGTAGACTTTATATTCTTTTATTTAAACTTGCAGAATATTTCCTATCGTTTTTATAGACTAATAAGTTATGAGCCTGTCCGTAAACCAAAGCATAAGCCCCGCAGCCCAAAAAGATATTATTGAGCTTCAAAAGCGAATTGAGAAGTTTGAGCAAGGAGAGATTGCCGAAGACAAGTTTAAGTTATACAGACTTACCCGCGGAGTTTATGGCCAACGGCAAACGGGTGTCCAGATGATTCGTATTAAACTACCCTATGGTAAAGTTACGCCAAGGCAGCTCATTACCATTGCCAATGTATCTGATAAGTACGCCACCGGCAACCTGCACTTAACCACCCGACAAGACATTCAACTGCATTTTGTAAAGCTAAAGGACTCCCCTGCTCTCTGGGCCAACCTGGAGGCCAGTGATGTGACTCTACGAGAAGCCTGCGGAAACACCGTTCGCAATGTTACCGCTTCGCCCGATGCCGGCATCAACCCCAATGAGCCTTTTGATGTAACTCCCTATGCGCATGCCCTCACCCATTTCTTTTTAAGAAACCCCATTTGTCAGGACATGGGTCGCAAGGTGAAAATTGCTTTTGCATCAGACAGCACCGACTCGGCCATGACCTACTTTCACGACATTGGTTTTATACCCCTTGTTAAAGATGGAATTAAAGGATTCAAAGTAGTACTGGGAGGTGGCCTCGGGGCACAAGCCATGTTTGCCCAAACGGCCCACAGCTTTTTACCGGCCACTGAGATTATTCCCTTCTCTGAAGCAGTTATTCGCGTATTCGATCGCTATGGAGAGCGAGCTAATCGCAATAAGGCGCGCATGAAATTCCTGCTCAAAAAAATGGGGCTGGAACAACTCATGAAACTGGTTAATGAAGAACGCAAAGCCCTAAAAGGCTACCACTGGCCCATAGACGAAACTATAGGTAGAGTAGAACAGCCCAACCCTCCACAGCGCGAGGTGGAAGTGAGTAATCCTACGGCCTTTGAAAACTGGAAGCGCACCAACACTTTTGTGCAAAAACAGACCGAATTTAGAGGTATTTGGGTACGTGTACCTTTGGGCGACATGAATGCCGAAACCGCTCGCAAGCTCGCTGGCATGGTAGAACAATATGCTGCACACGACATTCGGGTTACTGCCAATCAGGGTTTACTCATTAAGTATGTCAAGCCCGGCCTGCTCCCCCTTTTCTTCCAGGAACTTACCGCTCTTGGGCTTGCCAAAGCCGGCTTTGATAGTACGCACGACATTACTTCATGCCCCGGCAGCGATACCTGCAACTTGGCCGTAACCAACAGCACAGCCCTTTCCACTACCCTGGAACAGATGCTGGAAAATGACTTCGAACACCTCATTAATGAACGCAACATTAAAATTAAAATCAGTGGGTGTATGAACGCCTGTGGGCAACATATGGCCGCCAACATTGGCTTCCATGGCAGCTCTATAAAACATAAAGGGCTGGTAGTTCCGGCCATGCAGGTGGTAATAGGCGGAGGACTTTCTCCTTCCGGAGAGGGCTTTATTGCCGAAAAAGTAATAAAGCTGCCCACCAAGCGCATCCCCAACGCCCTGGCCTTGCTGCTCACAGCCTATGAAAAGGAAGCTGAAGAGGGCGAATACTTCAATGATTACTTTCAACGAGTTGGTAAAATGCACTTCTACCATCTGCTAAAACCATTGGCGGAAACTGATAACCTAACCAGTGCCGAGTTTATGGACTGGGGAAAACAAGAGCAGTTTGTTCCGGAAATTGGTGTTGGCGAGTGTGCCAGTGTAATGCTCGATGTGATTGGAACTATCATAGAAGAAGCGCAGGAACGACTGGACTGGGCCAGCGATGGGCTTAGAGAAGAAGCCTATGCAGATGCAATTTATAATGCCTATTCAGCCTTTGTAATCGGTGCTAAAGCTCTACTTCTTAGTGTAGATATTAAGTGCAACACCCAAATAGGAATACTGGAAAGTTTCGAAGAGCACTTCGGACAAACGGAAGACTTCGGCCAGGCCAAGAGTTTCAAAACTCTGGTTTTGCAAATGAAATCACAGGAACCTGAAAAGGACTTTGCCCATGAATACTTCCAATCCGCAAACTCATTTCTCCGGCAAGTAAAAACCTTCAGACAGAGACAACTGCAAAGCGAAGGGAAAGAAAAACTAGTTATCAGCGATTTTTATAAAGCATAGAATGACCATTACTCCTAAACTTTCGCTAGTAGGTGCCGGCCCGGGAGACCCCGAGCTTATTACCGTTAAAGCCATTAAAACTCTGGCCGAAGCCGATGTGGTGTTGTATGACGATTTGGCCAGCAAGGCATTGCTTTGCTATGTTAAAAAGGGAGGCGAAAAAATATATGTAGGCAAAAGGGTGGGCAAACATAGTCATACCCAGCAGGCCATCAATGAACTGATCGTTCACTTTGCGCAAACCAAAGGGCACGTGGTCAGACTCAAAGGTGGAGATCCTTTTATTTTTGGCCGGGGATACGAAGAGCTGGATTTTGCCCGACAATTTGGTATACCCTGCCAAATAATCCCGGGTATTAGCAGCGCTCACGCGGTACCGGCCTTGCAGGAAATACCCATGACATCGCGCGGATATAGCCAAAGCTATTGGGTGGTAACGGCCACCACCAAAGAAGGCTTTCTTACTCCCGACATTCATTTGGCGGCTCAGTCTACTGCTACGGTGGTCATACTAATGGGTACCAAAAAACTGGCCGCCATCTGCGATGCCTTTCGTGAGCATGGCCGCCACAATGCCCCGGTGGCCATTATTCAGAACGGATCGCTGCCGAGCGAAAAGATAGTAACGGCCACCATTAATTCTATTGAAGATGAAGCTTTTGCCCATGGCATTTCCTCTCCTGCCATAATTATTGTGGGCGAGGTAGTAAAACTAGGGAAATCATACCTACGGCAAATTGAATACGCTACTACCCTTTAATATGTCTAACAACCTCTACCCCATATTTCTAAAAGCCCATCAGCTAGACATTCTCATTATTGGGGGAGGTTCGGTTGGGCTGGAAAAGCTCTCATTTATGCTCAAAAGCAGCCCTTATGCCCGGGTAACTTTGGTTGGTAAAACCATTCGGTCCGAAATCCGGCAGTTGGCAACCCGGCACCCTCAGATTACTCTTTTGGAGCGGGAATATTTTACCGAAGATCTAACCGGTATGCATCTGGTGTTGGTAGCTACTGAAAATCCGGAGACAAACCGTAAGATTCAGCAGGAAGCCAAAGACAGGGGTATATTGGTGAATGTGGCCGACACCCCCGAACTGTGCGATTTTTACCTGGGCAGCATCGTTACCAAAGGCCATCTAAAGGTTGCCATCTCAACCAACGGCCAGTCGCCCACCATAGCCAAACGCTTAAGAGAAGTGCTTGACGATGCATTGCCTGAGGAAATTGATGAACTTTTGTTACGAATGAAGCAAATTCGCAATCAGTTAAAGGGTAACTTCGGTTACAAAGTAAAAGAGTTGAACCGGCTAACTTCGAGCCTGGTTTATGGTACTAAGCATAAAGAAAACGAGAATGAAAGAGATAACAGTTAAGGAGTTAAAGTCGCTGATAGACAATGGAACGGATTTTCAACTCATTGATGTTCGGGAGCCACACGAAGCCGATATTGCAGCAATTGGAGGCGAGCTTATTCCCTTGGGCACAGTGCCTCAAAACGTTGATAAATTTGCTAAAGATAAGCAGGTTGTGGTGCATTGCAGAAGCGGCAAAAGAAGCGGAGATGCCATTGCCTGGCTGGAGGCTAACCACGGTTTTACCAATCTATATAATCTAAAAGGTGGTATTCTGGCCTGGGCCGATGAAATCGATCAGCGCGTGCAGAAGTATTGACGCTGATTTTAACAACAGGTTGCCTGATTGAGGAGCAATAGTCGAATAGACTTCTATCTATTGGGCTATTGCCCGGCTCAGGGTATCAAAATCCGGAATACTTCCTTTTTCGAAGCACCCCTCTTGCCAGACCAAAAAGCACCAAAATAACCAATGGTCCTGCCAGGTTTAGACTTTGCCAATAGGTTCTTTCTTCCTGAACTTTAATTCTATTCAATGGCCTCAGAGTTATTTCTTTATTTCTCGAAGTAATCAGCCCTTCTTCATCGGTCATATAGGCCAATACATTGAATAAGAAGTCTCGGTTGGCATACTTAAGTTTTTCGCCCTCTTCCACAAAAGGATTAAAGCCCAGTGGGTAGGGCTGTCTTGTTCTAAGGTTCAGTTCATTTCTTATAAAGTCGCCATCAGATACCACCACAATTTTAGCTCCTGTGCTACGGTCTTTGAAGAGCGCCTGATCGATAGAATCGGGCAACACCCTGTTTTTAAACAGTGAGGTAAACTGTCCTTCCAATAAATATCCTGCCACCTTTCGCCCTCCATTAAAGAGTTGCACATCGGGCTGATTAGCATAATCTTCAAAAGCCACCGGAGCCGGAGCGGGCAAGATTCGGGTATATTCAGAAGTATACATAAGGGGTGTTTTACTCACTCCCTCTGCTTTTACCGTATCCATGGTACTAAAAAACCGCAGGTATACAGCATCGAGGTTTTTGCTGGCGGGATGATCGGCAAAATCGGTAACCGAGGCATAAAAAGGCCATGGCAGGTTAATGATATTACTATTATCGTCTATCACTACCGGATAGCGCCCAAAGTTTTGAATGTCTTGCACATAGTTTTGGTTCAAACGTACGCCATAGCGAAACAGAAGGTCTTCCAACCCATGATTGACTGGTGTGGCCAAAGTACCCATACCGGCAGCATTAGACATATTTACCTCCAGCGATTCCATAAGAAACACCACATCACCTCCATGCATTACGTATTGATCGAGCACATATTTTTCGGCCTTGCTAAAGCTGGTTTTAGGTCGGGCAATAATTAGTGCGTCAATCGAATCGGGTGAAAGGGGCTTGTTCAGACTCACGTCTTTTATATTGAAATGCTGCACCATCTCACCCATAAATCCGGCAATATGAACAGAATCCAGTTCATTATGACCCCTCACCATACCTATGTTTTTTCGGTTGAGATTGGCCAGTCGTTGAATACCCACCGCCAGCTCAAACTCAATGTTTTCTATGGCCATATTGATGGTTTCGTTTGGATTGCCTCCTTTGGCGCCTTTGAACAAAAGAATTCCGGCAGCCTGACCGTCATAGCGTACAATTACATAAGGAAAAATAATCTTCTGGATTTGCTTACCGTCTTGCGTATCGAATACACGGGTTGGCTCAAAACCCTGACTCATTAGGTAGGCAATGTTTTCGTTTCTGGTTTTAGCGTCTTCTGCAGCCGAAGGATCGACAAAAAAGTAGTTGATAGCCCCGGGCTTGTACACATCGAACTCTTCTATGGTTTGTTTAATGGCTCTTCTAAAGCGTTCAAAACCGCTTGGCAAATCTCCGGCCAGTAAAACTTCAATGGTCATTGGGGCTTCTAGCTGACGCAGCAACTCTTTGGTTGCCGGTTTCAGAGTATACCTTTTATCTTCGGTGAGGTCATACCGGTAAAAAAAGTTAGCGGCCAGAATATTGAAAACTAACAGTAGAACAAAGGCCAAAATCACCCGCTTCATCAAGCGAGAACGCACAGGCTTATAACTCAATTTTCTGGCAATGAGTCGCCAATGGGTAACAATGAGTATAAATACAACGGTAGACACAAAAAACGCCACGTTGCGAGTATCTATAAGGCCCCGGCTCAACGCATCGTAATGATAACTTAGGCTCATTTCCTCCAGATAAATAGCCCATTCTCCCTTTAATAAATCGGCCAGAGAGCTCACACCTGTATAGAGGAAGAAGCAGAGAAAAACAGCCAAAATAAAAGACACAATCTGGTTTTCGGTAAACGAAGAGGCAGCCAGGCCAATGGCGGTAAACACCCCTCCTAAAAGAATTAATCCAAGGTATGAACCCGTAATGCCGGGAACATCCAGATTACCTATGGGGTTTCCGAGCTGATAAACGGAATAAAAATAGACTAGCGTGGGCAATACCGAAAAGACAACCAGAGTAAAAGCGGCCAGGTATTTCCCCATTACAATTTGCCACTCTGTGAGCGGCTTGGTGAGTAATAGTTCTATGGTTCCTGTTCTTCTTTCTTCGGCCAACATGCGCATGGTTATAGCCGGAATGAGGAACATGAAAACGAACGGCCCCAAAGAAAAGAGGCTTCCCATATCGGCAAAGCCATAGTTAAGTACGCTGGTTTCCGGAAAAACCCACATGAGTAAGCCTATTCCGGTAAGAAAAACACCAATTACTACATAGGCGATAAGTGAATTTAAAAACTGCCGAAGTTCCTTGCTGTATATGGCCCACATCATTGATTCGACTGTGTTAAACGATGAAAAATTTCTTCCAACTCTTGGGTTTCCTGACTCATACTTAAAATAACCCAGTCTTCGTCCTTAGCCATTTTAAACAGAACTGAACGAAGGTCCTTACCTTTCTCACAAGCAATAACATATTCATTACCACCCCTGTTTTCTGCCTGGCCCAACACCGTGAGCTTTTCAATGTTGACGGGGGCTTCAAACTCCACTTTCAATACCACCCTATTGCCCATGAGGTTTTGGAGCGTATCGTCTGCCACAATTTTGCCCTGGTTTATTATCACCACCCTGTCGCACAGGGCCTTTACCTCTTGCATTATATGTGTACTGAAAATTACCGTTTTGTCCCGGCTCACCTCTTTGATGAGCTTTCTTATTTCCACCAATTGATTAGGATCTAAACCAGTAGTAGGCTCGTCCAGAATAAGCACTTCGGGGTCGTGAAGCAATGCCTGGGCCAGCCCCACCCGTTGCCGGTAGCCTTTCGAAAGTGTTCCTATTCGCTTGTTCTGCTCTTTGGAGAGTCCGCAAAGAGCCACCATTTCCATAACTCTTTCTCTGCCTTGCTTACCCTTTAGGCCATGCACAGCGGCCATAAATCGCAAGTATTCATGCACATACATATCCGTGTACAGCGGATTGTGTTCGGCCAGATAGCCAATTTTCTTTCGCACCTCTACAGGTTGGTGCATCACATCATGCCCACAAACCTTTACGGTGCCCTCAGTAGGAGGAATGAAACAGGTAGCAATCTTCATGGTAGTAGACTTGCCAGCTCCATTGGGGCCAAGGAAGCCAAGAATCTGCCCCTTAACAGCCCTAAATGAGATGGTATCTACAGCCCTCTGGGCTCCATATGTTTTGGTGAGTTGCTGAACTTCTACAGACATCGGACAATGAACGTCTTTTCTTTATTGGAATTGTCAAAGATAATGGAGAAGACGAAAGCCGGAAGGTGGAAGGCAGAAGTTTTTATGAAGAGCAAGCTAGAAGTTAGATCAGAGATCAGTAAATAAATGGGTGGTTCACAATTCTTCTTTTTTAATGTTACTATTGCGCGATTTTTTTATCTTCAATATTCATTAAAATCCCCTTCAGAAACCCAATAAGGCATGCTATAGGGAATAAATCGCAAGCTATAGTATAGGGTTACTTACTTAAGTTGCAAGAAGTGCATTTCTGAACCTTGCCTCCATTTGTGTCTTCACAAATGGTTGTTAAAAGACCCTGTGAGGACACAGCTTGTGGCTAGTA
>NZ_DDDQ01000074.1:0-6158 GCF_002336325.1 Roseivirga sp. UBA1976
TAGTCCAGCTAAGCTTGACACCCGTTTCAGAAACCTCTGCCGTAGTCTGAACGGGGGGTGTCGGTCTTTGATTAACAAGACTGGAGCCTTCTACTAACTGGTTTCTCGAAATAACAATTCCGGTGTTTTCTACACTGGGGTAAGTAAAAAACACCACATCCAAATCTCCATCATTATCAAAGTCCAACCAATCTGTTTTGGCCACACTGTTGTCAATAAATAAGGTGGTTGACTCATCGAACACACCATTATTATTGATCAGCACTTTATTAATGAGTTGCTCATTCTCAAATAAGTTCAATAACAGAATATCTAAATCACCATCTAAGTCGTAGTCTTCGATTTTTAATTCATTTGGCACGTTGACCAGAGTTATTTGCATGTCGACCAACTGCGAAATTTCCCCACCCATCCACTTTAAGAAGTTAAGTGTGGCTTTGTTATCTATGTAATCCACATAAACAATCTCGGGCAGTCCATCGGCATCAATATCTGCGGTATTAAAATGCATACCACTGACTATCTCGTTTTGAAAGTTGTTTGGCTCCAACGAACCAGACTTATTTATAAATACCGTATTAAATTCCTTGCCAGATGGCCTAAAGAGTACTAAGTCTTTAAAACCATCCGCATTGAGGTCTGCTTCAACCCAGTTGCTCTGTTCGTAGAGGTGAATATCTGTTGCTATATCACTGGTTGGCATATAGCGTTTAACATCATTGGCCTGTACAAGTGTGTAAAGAGTCCCTCCCCGATCAATTAATTCGATCACACCGTCATTTTCAATATCTACCGCATTTACACCTCTTAGAACAACATTTTCTTCCAGCCCATTAATTCTGGAAAACACAAGCCCTCCCTGATTTAAATAAACTGCAGCATTGTTTCCGATATCTGTTTCCTGAGTGAAAACAACATCTATTAGATTATCACCATCGATATGAACAAAAACAGCCTCACCAATCGGGGCATTGGGAAAAACATTATCTAGACGTTCAAAGGTGTTCCCGTTGTACTTCAGTACTACAGAAAGACTTTCTCCATCCTCCAATCCACTAACAATAATTTCTTTGAATCCATCATTGTCTAAATCGGCATGATTTATAGCTATTATACTTAGCGATGGCACTAGTAATTCATAAAACTTTTGGTATTGCTGTGAAAGCAGATTTACAGTAGTGATTGAAAGCCAACCAAACACAAAAATACACTTGCGCATATAGGTAATTTTGTGCGAATATTGATAGAAAGAACAAGATTTAAAAGAGTTTTTTTTAGGCTAAAACAAAAAAAAATCTCCATTTCGAAACCGGTTAACTATCCTGAATATCAATAGATAAAAACTCCTCTATAACTCAATATTCCTAAGCTTACGCTTCGCCTTCCAGTAGCCCCAAAGTAATTTGGGGCTTATGCCTTTTTTCCGCGAGAAGCTTCAAGCATATCCCACATTTCCTGAGGTATTTTTTCCAGATGACTAAACTCTCCGGCTCCCATTAACCATTCACCTCCATCAATAGTAACTACCTCTCCATTGACAAATGAAGAAAAATCAGACATGAGGTATGCTGCAAGGTTGGCAAGTTCCTGGTGTTCCCCCACTCTGCCTACGGGCACAAGCTTGGCCGGATCGAATTTCTTCACCAAATCTCCTGGAAGTAATCGACTCCAGGCCCCTTCTGTAGGAAATGGCCCTGGTGCAATGGCATTCATACGAATGTTGTATTTAGCCCATTCCACCGCCAGTGAACGTGTCATAGCCAAAACGCCCGCTTTGGCACAAGCCGATGGCACCACATAGCCCGATCCTGTCCAGGCATAAGTGGTTACAATATTTAGCACTGTTCCTGCTTGTTTCTTATCAATCCATCGTTTCCCAAGGGCAAGAGTAAAGTTGGTAGTACCTTTTAAAACAATGTCTATGATGGTATTAAATGCCCGGTGCGACAAGCGCTCCGTAGGGCTCACAAAATTACCTGCCGCATTGTTTAAGAGTCCGTGAATAGCCCCAAAATGATCCTCAGTTTGTTTAAGAACAGCTTCTACCTGGTCATATTCCCTTACATCGCAAGCAATAGGTAGTACCTTGCCACCTGTTTCTTCCTCAAGTGCTGCGGCTGTTTTTTCGAGCACTTCCATCTTACGGCTGGTAATTACAAGGTTTGCCCCAAGCTCTAAAAAGTACTTACCCATAGACCTCCCAAGGCCTGTGCCTCCACCGGTTACAATTATGGTTTTACCTTTTAGTGCATCGTCTTTTAACATTCCATCTGTTCTCATGAGTAACTCTTACGTTTTTAGGTTCGTTGTTAAGTTATCGAATAATTCTCTGCATGCATAACATTTTGAACACCCAAAACTAAATTTCAAATTGGCTGTCATTTCATTAAATCTCGAACGAAATGAGCATATTTGCCTATAAGTCAAAAAACCTATGAGCCGTCTAAAAACTCACCTTATTCTCCTTGTTGCAGCCACCACAGTTTTAAGTTCTTGCGTGGCCAAAAAAGAATTCGATGCCCTCTTTAATGAAAAAACAGGCCTCGAAAATGAAAATGCCAACCTGAAAGAGCAGTTGGAAATTGCTGAAGAAAAGATAAGCAGGCTGGAAGTGCAGGTGGAAGAGTACAAAGGCAAAACTGCCGCCTTGCAAAACGACCTTGAACTACTTACAAAAGAATACAATACCGTAAAAGCCGATTACGACAGAGTAAAACAACTTTATGACAACCTGCTAAGCAACAGTAGTCAATTAAATTCAGATCTGGCCCAACAACAGCAACGGCTTTTGGCCATTGAAGATGACCTCGAAATTGAACGAAAGAAAAATCAGGAGTTGGCGGAGGACCTGGCCAAAAGAGAAGCGCGTGTGGCCGAATTGGAAAAACTAATTGCCGATAAAGAAAAGGCCGTTGAGCAACTGAAAAAGCGAGTTACAGATGCACTATTGAACTTTGATGAGGGCGAACTAACAGTTGAGGTAAAAAACGGCAAAGTGTATGTTTCCTTGGCTGAAAAGCTGCTTTTTGGTTCTGGAAGCACCAAGGTTGATGCCAAAGGGATTGAAGCACTTAAACAATTGGCCAATGCGCTCAAAGGAAATAACGAGATCAACATTATGGTAGAAGGCCACACCGATAATGTACCTATCTCACGTACATCTCAGTACATGAATGACAACTGGGACCTGAGTGTGATGCGTGCTACATCCATTGTCAGAATTCTTGTAAACAATGGAGTAAACCCTGAGACGATTACAGCCTCTGGCCGGGGCGAATACTCCCCTATTGCCATTAATAACACTCCAGAAAACAAAGCTTTGAACAGACGCACTGAGATAATACTCACTCCAAAGCTAGATGCCCTGTTTCAAATTTTAGAGACCTATTAAACAATTGGTCTGAAATAACGATTGTATCTCCATGAATGGCACCAACGAATATTCCGAATACAGCAAAGAGGAGCTTAACGCTAAATTAAACAAGTTCAAAAAGCTTCAGAAAGCTATTACCATTGCTGCAATTTTAGCAGCAGTGGTAATAGTCATAGTTTCTTATTTAAGGAATGCTCCACAAGGATACAAAATGGCTCCTATTTTTCTCATTGTAGGAATAGGTTACCCTTACCTGGCATTTGGAGGTGTCAAAACCAAAATTCAGCTTGAACTGGAGAACCGCTCAAAAAGCTGAGGCTCTTTCCATCAGGAAAGCACAAATCAGTGCTCCATAAGTGCCCAAGGCATAACCTAAAACAGCCAATAAAACCCCCACTGGCGCTAATGCAGGGCTAAAAGCAGAAGCTACAACTGGTGCAGAAGCCGCTCCTCCCACATTGGCTTGGCTTCCCACAGCCACAAAGAAGAATGGTGCTTTAATCAACTTGGCTACCACCACCATAATGAGTACATGAAAGAGCATCCAGGTAATACCTATGGAGAATAGTCCCAGGTTATCAAACACCTCACGGATGTTCATTTTCATACCAATGGTGGCTACCAAAATGAAAATAAATACGCTACCCAACCGCGAGGCACCCGCTCCCTCATATTTCCGCAAGCGAGTAAATGATAACCCAACACCTACTGTGGTAGCAATTACCACAATCCAGAAGAAACCTGAAGCTAGTGACTCTAACGAAAAACGCTTGAGCCATTCCATACGAGCAGCCAGCATTGGCGAAATCAAATCAGATCCCCAGTGAGCAAGAGCAGTTCCTCCAAATGCAATTGCCAGAATCATATAAGTATCGGCCAGGGTGGGAATCTTAGCTATACCGGCCTGATATTCTTCCACCCTTCTCTTTAAATCGTCTATAGCACTGGTATCAGACTTAAGCCAAGCGTCTACCTTTTTACTAATATTGGCTCCATAAAGCAGAAACCCGGTCCAGATGTTAGCACAAATCACATCAACCACAATCATGGTAGCGAAAAGGTCTTCGCCAACTTTAAAAATTTCCTTCATAGAGGCTTGGTTAGCACCTCCACCAATCCAGCTACCGGCCACTGTAGAAAGTCCGCGCCATACCTCCTGACCCTCGCCTACATCCAGCACACTGGGCGCAATAGAAGAAATAAGCAATATAGCCAATGGCCCGCCCAAGACAATACCTACTGTTGCAGCTAAAAACATTATAATAGCCTTAGGCCCAAGGTTCATTATCCCTTTGAGGTCTATGCTCAAACAAAGCAAAACCAACGAAGCCGGCAATAAATAGCGCGAAGCCACATAGTATAAGTTAGACTGTTCTCCGTCTATAAGCCCCAGCGGCCAGTTGAGTAGTGCGGGCAAAAAATAACACAGCAAAATACTGGGCACTATGGTGTAGAATTTCTTCCAAAAGGGCTTTCCCGAACTTGAGGTATAGAATACACAGGCTACCACCATTATGAGTAGTCCAAGAACAATGGCATCGTTGGTAAACACCGGCATGGCTGTTTTTTTGGTTAGGCTCCAAGTATAGGAATTTTTCATTAGTTGAACCGCTGTTTTTATGGTCAAAACCTCAAGGCTCCTGTTCTGAAGCACCGTTCATCCTTCATTTAAGATTTTTATAAGGTTCGCACCCAAATACTCTTTAGAATCCCATATATTCGGATTTTAAATTTTTATCAATGGCTAATAGAGGAGGATTTTCAAGCAGACTTGGATTTATTGCTGCCGCAGCAGGATCGGCAGTTGGATTAGGAAACATATGGGGTTTTCCCTATGAAGTTGGACAAGGAGGTGGTGCAGCCTTTGTGGTAATGTACCTGATTTTCTGCTTTATACTCTGCTATCCGGTAATGGTTACCGAAATTGCCATAGGTCGTAAAACGGAGAAAAACCCGGTAGGTGCTTTCAATGCACTGGGCTTTAAAAAATGGAGTTTTGTTGGAAAACTCGGCATTCTCAGTGGCTTTCTTATTCTTTCATTTTACAATGTAATTGCCGGTTGGGCCTTTGGCTATATTTTCGAAATGGCTTCGGGCAACTTTGGTATAGCCGAGCAGTTTGGAGAGTTTGTTAAAGACATTTTTAAAGTTGGAGCCTATGGCCTGCTCTTTATGGCTACTACGGCCTATGTGGTTTCCAAAGGAGTTTCAGGAGGAATAGAGAAGGCAGCTAAGTTTCTGATGCCTACACTCATTGTAATGATTCTAGCCCTTGTGGTATATTCCTTAACCCTGCCAAATGCCGTAGAAGGATTGAAATTCTACCTTATACCTGATTTTTCTGAAATAAATGCCGAAGTAGTAACCAACGCTCTTGGCCAGGCCTTCTTCTCTCTTTCTTTGGGAATGGGCGCACTAATTACTTACGGCTCTTATGTAAATAAAAAGGAAAACATTGTCTCTGCCGCGGCCTTCATTACGCTGGCCGATGTGGGTATAGCCGTGATTGCCGGTATGATGATCTTCCCATTAATAGGCTTTATGAGTGGCGGTACCATGGAAGGCGTAGGTAGTGGCCCGGCCCTAATATTCGTTACCTTACCTCAAATTTTTGGTACCATTGGCGGTACATTAGGAGCCATAGCCGGCACCGTGTTTTTTGTACTTCTGTGTTTTGCGGCCCTCACCTCTACCGTATCTCTGCTAGAAGTACCGGTAGCCTATGTGGTAGACGAGAAAAAGGTTAAAAGAAAAAGAGCTGTTTGGCTAGTGGCGGGGGTTATTT
>NZ_DDDQ01000158.1:0-7619 GCF_002336325.1 Roseivirga sp. UBA1976
ATGATGCATCCAAGGTGGGCATTTTGATGGTGCGTGTTTTCGAAATGTCAGCCAGTGATAGGTTTCTGTAAGCCAATGAAGCTTTGGAGTAAGCCGAAGTTTAATATCGCTTTAGTTGAGCATAGAGATTCTCTTTAAAGGTTCGGCCCAATGGAATTTCATTGCCCCCAACCACTACTGTTTGTTCCTTTTCATTGATGCTTTCTATGTGGTTGCGATTCACTACAAAAGCACGGTGTATTTGTATGAACAAGCTTGAGTTGAGCTCTCTGACCATGGCCTTTACAGTATGTCGGGAAACCAGCTGATGCGTGGAGGTTACAATTTTGCAGTAATTGTCTCCGGCTGCTTCCAGCCACAGAATATCCTTGAGCCATACTTTTTGTAGTTTGTTGCCCGATTTTACAAAAAGCGATTCCTGATCGGTGGTTTGCGGTAAGGCGGTCGGGCCGGTGCGAGAGTTAAGGGCCAGGGTAATTGCGGCTTTTAGATTGTGGGTGTCAATAGGTTTTACCAGGTAAGATACGGGAGCCGACTGAGCCGCTTCAGATATGGTTTCAGTGTCGTTGTAAGATGTAGTGAAAATAACAGGCGGGCCTCCTGACTCGGCCAGTTTTTTGGCCAAACTAATGCCATTGTGTTTGCCGGGTAGTGAGATGTCCATCAGTACTACATCGGGATGTGCCTTTTCGATGGCGCTAAGGGCCATGTCGGCATGAGCGCACTCACCAGCTAACCGAAAGCCTGCTTCTTCTATGCTCAACTTGGTATTTTCGGCATGGATTAGCTCATCTTCTACCACAAATACGGTCACCTCAGGCATGTTTTAAATATACTAAAAAGGTGCTTCCCTCATAGGGTTCGGATCTTACGGCTACTTTACCCCCATTCATTCGTACAAACTCATGGACCAAATGCAAGCCTAAACCGGTTCCCTTCTCATTCTGTGTTCCCCTTCTTATTTTTTGCTCGTTTATGGAGAATAACTCGGCCTGCATAGGAGCGGGTATGCCTATGCCCGAGTCTTGAACACCTAGAACCACCCAGTTCTCTTCAATGGTTGAAAAAAGCTGTATGCGGCCTTGCTCGGTAAACTTAATGGCATTGGCCAGCAGGTTGCGCATTACTACAAAAAGACTCCCCCGGTCGGCCATCACTTTATGATTATCATCTATGGTGCTATGGATTGAGAGCCCTTTGGCCAACGCCTGAGGCTCGTAGATTTGAATAAGTTCAAGGGCTACCGCTTTGAGCGAAAGCGGCTGTGGTTTAGGTTCATAGCCGTGTAGCTGATCAATAGACCATTGCAGCAGGTTGTCTAACAAATGACCGATGTTGTGTGCACTCTTGTCTAGTTCCTTACCCAGAGTTTCCAGTTTGTGAGTGTCTTTACCGGCCATATAGTGTTTCATAAGTCGGCCAGAGCTTTGAAAGGCGCTGATATGGCTGCGGAGGTCGTGCGAAATAATGGCAAAGAATCGGTCTTTGGTTTTATTCAACCGTTCTAGCTCCGCGTTTTTCTGGTTCAGTTGTTTTTTACTCAGCGCAATTTTTCGATAGAAGTAGATAATGAGGGCGGCTAGAATAAGCGCACTGGCGAGCAGAGCAAGCAGAAGGTTGCGCTCTGAGTTTGCCTTTTCCAAAGCCAGGGTTTGAAGTGCTTTTTCTTGGTTGAGCTGAAGAATCTGAGCTTCTCGCTTTTCTGCTTCATATTGGGCGCTGAGCTTTTCAATTTGCTCTGCTCTTTCCAAAGAGTAGAGGTCTTTGTCTGTCTGTTGAAATAGCAGTGAATATTCATAGGCCTTAGTATAGTTGCCAACTGCTGCATAGGCCTCATAGAGGTTTTTATGACTGCCGGCCATTAGTGCTTTTGTGTTTAGCCTCTGCCCAATGGATAGTGCTTTGGCAGAAGTTTCTATGGCTTCACCAAACCGGTTCATTTTTAAGTAACCAAGTCCCAAATACATCAGAGCCAATCCCTCCGATTGCTCATTGCCTATTTCCTTGTTCACTTCTGTGGCGCGTTTGGCATAAGTCATTAGCTCATTCGTGTTGTTTAACTCTGCATAGCACAAAGCCATATTGTTGTAGAGTTTACCAAGAGAAAACAAGTCGTTTTGGCCGGCAAAAACCGGTTCTATACTTTTAAAATAGAGCAATGCCTGTTCATAGTTTTTTCGGGTGAGAGCCAGATTACCTAAGCCATTTTGTGCTTTGGCAGCGTTGAGGCTGTCTTTAACCATTCGGGCTTCATTGAGAGCCAGGGTAAAGTACTTAGCCGCCTGAGAGGTATCGCTTTGGTTGTCGTAGGTAATGGCCACATTGAGCAATGTGGAAGCCAGGTCGGCCTCTTTTGAACCAATAGCTCCCCGAGCCACCAGATCTTCTTTAATTCGAACGGACTGCAAAAAATTTTGACTGGACAGAAGCCAGTCTTCAGCATACAGAAAGTTAACCCCCAGGTTGTTTAGTGTGTATGCCATGTTGAGTGAGTCGCCAATACGGGTATAGTAATCCAGGTTTTGTTGCATGTAGTTAGCGGCTTGCTCAAAGTCTCCTTTTATGGTATAGGCTATACCCAGGTATTGGACTCCCGTACTTTTATGTTTTGGGTTTGCTAGTGTTTCACCCAGTGCCATTACCTGCTCTGCATAAAAAATGGCCGAGTCTACTTTGGAGTAGACATATCGGCCAAAAAGTTGCTTGGCGGTATTGAGCTTAACGGTGTCGTTGGGAGCCTTTTCGAAGGCGATGCGCAGTTGTTGAATACTCTGTGCCGAAAGGTTTGGAGAAAAGCTTGCTGCAAATCCAAAAAAAATAATCAGGAGTGAAGCTCTCATGGTTAAAAAATGCCCTATCTAAAGTACAGATTTATTGGCTAATAACAGTGATAATGAAAAAGCCCTGGTCACCGTATGTGGCAGGGCTTTTCGCTGGGTCATTAAAATAAATGGTTTTTTAACGCTTTATGTAAACTCAATCAACTATGAATGTATATCTCTTCAGATATTGTTGATACTCTCTTTACAGAATATACCCTATGTGGATTCTGATTTTTTTAGAACTTTCTGAAGCAAAACATACTGATAATGAAAACTTTATTTAAGTGTTGTGCCTCTCTAATACTCCTTGGCTTACTCTCTTGCCAAAATGAAGAGCAAAAGTGGTTTAAAGGAAATTTGCATACGCATACCTATTGGAGTGATGGTGATGCATTTCCTGAGATGGTCTTGGACTGGTATAAATCCAATGGTTATGACTTTGTGAGTCTTACTGACCATAATACTTTACAACAAGGCGAAAAATGGAAGAAGATTCCTAAAAGCCATATCTATCAACAGGCGTTCGATGATTATCTGTCGGCTTATGGAACCGACTGGGTAGAGTACTCCAGAGATTCTGCCGGACTGATGGTGAGACTAAAAACAGAAGAAGAGTACTTGCCGCTTTTTCAAGACAAAGACTTTTTAATTATGCGAGGGCTGGAAATCACCGATAGTTACAATGGCAAGCCTTTGCACATGAATGCCACAAATGTAAAGAACCTGATAGAACCAAGGCATGGCAATAGTGTGGCCGAAGTGCTGCAAAATAATATCAATGCTGTGCTGGAGCAGAGAGAGGCAACCGGTCAGCCAATAATGCCTCATATTAACCATCCCAATTTTGGTTGGGCTATTTCACTTGAAGATATGATTGCCCTCAAAGGGGAGCGCTTCTTTGAACTGTTTAACGGGCATCCTTCAGTAAATAACTATGGCGATTCAATTCGCCTGAGTACAGAGCAAATGTGGGATGCCATTAACATAGCTTATCTGGAAAGAGGGCAACCCATAATGTATGGTATTGCTACAGACGATAGCCACTACTACCATCAGTTTGGCCCGCAGTTTAGCAATAGCGGTAGAGGTTGGGTAATGGTTGAGGCCCGTGAACTTACCGGCAATGCAATTGTAGAGGCTATGGAAGAGGGTAAATTCTATGCATCTACCGGAGTTAAACTGAGCAACTATCGGGTAAAAGAGGGTACCATTTCGCTGACCATTGAAGCAGAAGAAGGAGTCACCTACAAAACGTCTCTGATTGGGGTGAGAAAAGGCAGGAAGAAAGCGGAGGTTTTTGCTATTAAAGGAGGAGCGGAAGTGCAGTTGGCCATTCCTAATGATGTGCTCTTTGTGCGCACCAAAATTGTGTCTTCCCGACTCAAAGAAAACCCTTTCGAAGAAGGAGACTTTGAAACGGCCTGGACCCAGCCTGTGGTACCACAGGGCCGGTAGTGTTAAAGGCATTATCTATTCAGGTGCCTATTAAGAGGCACCTGAATTAGTTTGAGTATTTGACCTTATCTTTCCCAAAAGAAAGGTGGCGCAATTCCGAGCGACCTCAAGTAAACATAGCCTTGAGCCCTGTGGTGTATCTCATTGTCGATAAAGTAAAATAACGTGTCGTAGTTGGCATTTTCATACTGACCAAAAGCGATTTCCACCTTCTGAAATCGTTCAGGAGCTATGGTGGGCCATGTTTTGTCGATCAGCGCTGTTACCTTATCCCACCGCTCTAGCAGGCCTTCTTTGGTTTGGGGCATTGTTTTGGTGTGGTCGAACTCTTCTACCTTTTCCCAGTTTCCGGTGGCTAAGCTTTTCACGCCAGGCTCGGCAATGTCAATCATTTCCATTACCATATGGGCGAAGGGTCGCATTCCACCAATGGAATGTGAAAAGAGCTTGTCTTCCGGAAAGGCTTCTATCACTCTTCTGGTTAGGTTTCTGTGACCTTGCCAGTGCCTTAGCATTACATCGGTTGAAACAAACATTTGTTCTTTGGAGGTTAGGGGTTGTGTTTCCATTTCTTTAGTGTTTAAAAAAAGTATGAATGAATTGATGGTGCCAAGTAAACAGGCTCCTGTGACAGCCCTATGTCAGTAGAGATTAATAAGGCTACTTTTTTTAGTGATTTATTAAATAAGGCTTAGGCCTCTGTTTTGGCTTAGGCATAGTGATCAATGCCGTTGGGGTTTGAATTGCTCCTTCCTGTGAAAGATTGTTTTTCTTATCTCCATCAAACTCTCTTGTCGAGCACTGCACATTGCTGCATGGCTGATAAGCTCAGGGGTTTTTCTGAAAACCCTGAAGGGTTAGTTTAATTACCGAAAAAGGGAACTTCTTGAATGAAACCAGACCCGATGGATTTTTTTCATAATGGGCGATCACCTGCTGGTTGTAGGACGAGCTGAAATATGGGGCCGAACCGCTAAGTGTTGTAGGAATATCTTGTCCTTCTAAAAAGAAGAACACCTCGGTAGTGCCGAGTTTTGAGTGTGGCTGAAAGTTGCCATACGCTTCCAGATCTGTCCAGTTGGTGTCGTTAACAGCAACTACATACACACGCGTGACAGGGCCGGTATTGTTCTCGTTTCTATAGCGCGCTACCTCTCTGAAGTTTGTATCGAGATGGCTTACTCCTTTTTGGCTAAAAGTCTTCCACATCATTAAAATGAGGATTATGCCAACAGCTAATCCAATAAGGCGCTTTGCTTTCATAGTCTAATTGGAGAGTAAGTAAAACCAGTCTTTTTTAAAGCTATCGAGGCGTAGATTATATTCTTGCAAGTAGAAAAAAAGAAGGATGACAAACAGGAGTAGGGCTAAGAATATGAAGTTGGCAATGTTGGCTCTGTGTTTCCACTTCAAGAGTGTTTTTGAGTCGTCCGGCTCTTTGTTCCACCAGAATGTAAAAAAGCAAATGAGTAAAAACTCTTGGTCTCTACCCATATGATTTCCATCGACCGTTGGGTCTTTTATATCAGGATGCTTCTTTCTTAGCTTTTCAATATCAGCTGTAGACTGGCCTAGATACCGTTGTTTTAAAGCGTCAGTTCCTGTGACATTGGGGTGGTAAAATGGAGATTGGGCTTTTTCATAAATCCACATGTGCAGAAAGATGCGGAATGCCGCAAATACCCAGAATATAGTGGTCCACAAACCCTGAGTCTGAAATAGAAATCTATCGCCAACAGACATACGTTCGTAGTAGCTAAGCAGAGACTCGGTCATATCAGCCCTCTCGATTTAAGCTCAAGGTACTTATTAATAGTATTCACACTTAGCTGTTCTGGTGGTGTTAGAATGCTGTGGATTCCGTGCCGTTGCAGCTCTTTGGCAATCAGGCGTTTTTCCAGGAGTAGTTGTTCGGCAATACCCTTTGTATATACTTCTTCCAAATCACTGGCCTTACTTTTGGTCAACTTGGTTACTTCTGTGTTTTCGAAAAATATGCAAACCAGCAGGTGATGTTGTCTAATGCGTTTTAGGTAAGGAAGTTGGCGGTGCAAAGCCGATAGCGACTCAAAATTGGTATAGAGCAATATGAGACTGCGCTGAGTGACCTTCCGTTTAATATTGGCATATAGTTGCCCAAAATCTGATTCTTTATAGGCTGTTTTTTGTTTGTAGAGGTGTTCCAGAATAAGGTTTAATTGCATGTTTCTGGAAGAAGCCGGCAAAATGGAGTTCACCTTGTGTTGAAAGGTGATGATGCCTGCTTTATCTCCTTTTTTGAGGGCAATGTTAGAAATTACCAATGAGGCATTGATGGCATAATCCAGCAAGCTGAGCCCTTCAAAAGGCATTTGCATTACCCGACCTTTGTCTATCACCGAATAGACCTGCTGCGACCGCTCATCCTGATATTGGTTAACCATTAATGCCGCTTTGCGAGCCGTAGCTTTCCAGTTCACCTTTCTGTAGTCGTCTCCCGAAACATAGTTTTTGATTTGCTCAAACTCCATGTTGTTTCCAATGCGCCTGATCTTTTTTACCCCAAAGGCCTGGAGCTGGTTAGACAAAGCCAAAAGCTCGTATTTGCGCATTTGTACGAATGATGGATAAACACTCACTGTTTTCTCAGTACCCAGTATGTAGCGTCTTTTTAATAAACCAATAGGCGTATTTACCAACAGGTTGATATTCCCGAAGTGATACTCCCCCCGTTTTGTGGGCCTTATGGAATAGTTAAACTCCTTTACTTCTCCGGTTTTTAAGGTGGTGGAAAATTGCTGATCTCTTATTTGCAGCTGCTCAGGTAGTTCATCATACAGGGCAATACCCACCGGATTGGCGTAGTGGTTTTCCACCCAAACAGATACCTGATTTTCATCTCCGTTAGAGAATTTTTCGGCACAATGGCGTTCGGCCGAGAGGCCCTTTTTTGTAAGAAACAGCCAGCAATAATCTATAATTAAGAGTGCCAGGGAGAAATATAACAACAGGTCGGCTATTATACTCACCGCGGGTAGAAGGTAGGCAAATATATGGGAGAACACCAGCACAAAAGCCAGCGTGTGAAAGCGGGGTGAAAAATATAGAGCCTTGAACAAGCGCATTAGCGAGGTACTTCTACTTTGGCCACCAACTGATTGATTACCTCATCTACCGAACTGCCTTCCATTTCTTTTTCTGGCGTAAGTTGTATGCGGTGCTTAAGCACAGGAGCCGCCAAAAACTTAATGTCGTCAGGGGTTACGAAATCGCGACCGTTGATGGCAGCAAAAGCACGGGCGCCATTGAGCAGTGCGAGTGATGCACGGGGCGAGGCTCCCAGGTATATAGACTGATCGTTGC
>NZ_DDDQ01000044.1:0-19074 GCF_002336325.1 Roseivirga sp. UBA1976
AAGTCTCTCATAGAGGACTTTGATAGACACTGCTTCATTCCTATTCAGGCTATGGTGGAAGTATCCATCAGCTTAGAACGTTTGGACGGATACTTCGGCTTCGCTCAGTATGGAAAGGGAGTGGCTCTGGTTTTGTTCGGCATAGAAAGATGACTTTACGCACTAAACCCTGGCCGGAATTGGTGTCCAAACCGATTCACCTGTTAATGCCTTGGTGAGGACACCAAGACTGGCGTAAATCGATAACTCAAATGGCAAACCGAAAAATAAACAAGCCATGAGTTTATGGGGAAGGCAATACGAAAAAGGCTGAAGCCGGTAGTTTAAACACCTATAATTTCTCTTTATATCCCGAGCGAAGCCGAGGGATCTGTTAGGCGAGAATGCTTGACTGATCCCTCCTAAAAGTCGGGATGAAATTCTAGGCGCTAACTGGGCAATCCTGCTTTTCTGGAAGAAGTACCCAAAGGACGTTTATTTCAATTTACTAAAAGCAAATCACCCCAAAGTATACTCATCCTTCCAGCTCACAATCTTATTATTGTGGATGGCATCGAGGGCCATTTGCACCACCATAGCCGCATGCCCACCAGTAACCACATTAGAAAGAGGCTCTTCTCCGGTAACTATGGCCTCCTGAAAATCGAGCAAAGCCTGTAAGGTTGGGTCTTTATGGTCCAGATTAAATTGATAGCCCGGTCTGTTGTCATACGCTTTAATGGTTGCCCCTGAAACTCCGTCCACATTACCATACTGTTTCGGTTCATTAGGTTCGGCAAAAAACCACGCCTTGTCATAATCTATCTGAACAGTTCCCTTCTTACCCAGTACTTTGATCTGATAATCTCCCAAAGAATTGATGGTGGTGCAGGTGTATTTGGCCTTTACTCCACTTGGGTAATCCACAATCAAGTGTACATTATCGAAAGTTTCTCTACCATCTTTCCAGTAATCAATTCCTCCCGAACCCATGACACGGCTTGGCGTTTCTTTCAGCAACCAATTGGCAAAATCTATCTGATGGGAGCAAAGTTCCGCCACCAAGCCTCCAGACCATTCTTTATACATGCGCCAATTAATAATGCGCTCAAACTTCGGGTCGGGCACTGGTCTGCGCCAGTCGCCATTTCTATTCCACTGGCACTCAATGGCCGTTATTTCTCCAACCAACCCATTTTGAATTTTTTCCACCAGATGTGTATACAGGCGCGAGCTGTGGTATTGATGGCCCGTTTGGAAGATTTTATTAGAAGCCCTGACTTTAGCAGCTACCTTTTTTATGTCGCTGTAGCCGCGAATCATGGTTTTTTCACAGTAAATATGCTTGCCTGCATCTAGCGCGTCCAAGACCACTTGCGTGTGCACGCCAAAAGGAACGGCAACCAGCACGGCATCTACATCTTTCCTATCCAACAATGCTTTATAATCCGCGTAGCCTTTAGCCTTAGGAGCCATCTTCAAGGCATTTTCCAATCGGAAAGGCAACAGATCAGAGCAGGCCACAACTTCCATATCAGGCACTTGCCTGAGCAAAGACATAAGCCCGGTGCCGCGGTCTCCGGTACCAATTACTCCCACATTTATTTTGTTGCGCATAGTATATGCTCCTACCGAGGAACCGGCCAGTGCAAGCCCCAAAGAGGCCGCTCCACCGGTTGCAATAAATTTTCGTCTGTCCATGAGTTAATAGGCAATAAGCTGTTTATCGAATACATAGTAGATGAAAAGAACATCCTGGCACCCGCAATTTCATGCGATACGCGAGACACTAATGAAATGGCATGCTCTTCTCAACCCAAGCAAAGCTTAATATAAGAGAAATGTAAGGCCGGGGAAAGCAAATCCTTTTTAATTGACTTGTCATTATTTGTGCAAAAATTGAGCTCTTTGCAAACTTTTAAGTCTATGGGTAAAAAGTTTTAATCACCGGAGGCACGGGCCTGGTTGGTTCTGGCCTTATTCCAATGCTAAAATCCGTAGGCACGAAGTAGTGGTACTCAGCAGGTCCAAAGACGCTTCCAAACCATATCCACAAGGCCTATTTTAAGTGGTTGATTTTCAATAGGTAGGTAACTAAATATATTGCCTCATTAAGGTATTAATCCGTTTTTTGTGCTTTTCATAATAACTACTAATTTATCTTGAATCAAAATCGAGAACGATGCTGCATTTAATTGTTGTGCCGGTTCTTTAATCCAATGGTGAGTCGGGCGTTATTATTGTTGGGATAGATGGTCCAAACTCTAGCTGTGCTCTAGAATAATGAATACCTATTGATGAGATGGCTGGTTTGTTACGAAAATCATAAAGAGCAAAGCTTCTCTCATTGATTACCTAGCATAATTGATCAAAAGGCGACTTATAACTTTGATTTCTTAATTATGAAAACGATTCTTAGAGCTAGGCTATGATATCTATGTTTAAGTCGTAAGGATTTAATTATGAACAGATTGCTCCTTTATGAAAAATCATCAAGTTATCTCAATCGGTTTGTTGTTACTAAGTCTTTGGTCTTGTAAAGAGACCAAAGACTCATTTATAGATTCAAAGTTAAGCTTAGTTAGGAATGAGATTGAATTAACCCATGATTCGTTATTGTTGAAAAGAGTTGATAAGAGTTCTATAGTTGGAAGAGACAGCTTACTCGTTTTTGATAATGAAAGACGTACGTTTGTGCTTTTTGATCTGACTAATAAAAAACCTCTTTGGCATTTTGAAGCACAAATAACAGGGCCTGATTTTTTAAATACTCCTGTTTTTGATATGTTCCTTAGAAAAGATGGTTTGTATGTACTGGATAGGTCTTACATCTCAGTTTTTGACATTAATTCAGCTAAGGTTAAACAAAGAATTTCATCTGATGAGATAACGAACTGGAATGAGAACTTTTTAATTTTTTCATTTGAAGAAGGGCCTGATCAAAGTATTTACTTGCCCATAACAGACCACGCAGGCGTTTTTCCGGGCCTATTGGCTAAAAAAAACAATTCAATTATTTACACTTATTCTAAAAATGGAAAATTGGACTCTCTACCCGTAAGTGCTCCTGAAGAATCCTTACTCTATGATGCGGAAAGAGGCTACTACAATAATTTTGCAGCTCACCATTTAAATCAAATTGGGGAACTCACGATTTTCAATTATGAATTCAGCTCCACCATCTATGTCTATAACAACAAAACACAGCAAATCTCCGCTAAAAATATTGAGCCAAAATTATCTCCCTCAAAAAGAGACCCACTTAGCAAAGAGTATATTCGAAATAATATAGGTGGAAATCCTTATGAAGGTCCAAGGTTCTTTCCAGTCCACTACTTACCAGAAATTGATATATATCTCCGATACCATTCATTTTACGAAAAAACCACAGATGGTTCTGCATTAAAAAAGCGGTATATGATGTTTTTTGATGCAGAATTCAATGTTATTGATGAAATAGACATTAGTGATGAAGATGTATGGGAACCTATTGTTGATGGAAACAAACTATACTTTAGAAAAGTCAACCAAGAGTTTGAAGACAGGTTTCAGTATGTAGTTTATACAATTGAAAAAGTCCTGGGCTAATTGATAAATCAATAAGCTCATTTTTTCCTTGCATTCGCAAACATTCACCAGCTTTCCCTACTTTTATTCTTATGGGTAAAAAAGTGTTGATCACAGGAGGAACGGGCCTTGTTGGCTCCCACCTTATTCCCTTGCTTCAGCAAAATGGTCATGAGGTTGCAGTGCTCAGCCGTAGCAAAGATACCGGCAAACCATATCCTGTTTTTGAATGGGACTATAACAACAATTACCTGGAAGAGGGTGCATTAGAGGGCGTTGAAGCTATTATTCATTTGGCCGGGGCCGGAGTGGCCGACAAACGATGGACTAACGAACGAAAGGAAGAGATATACAACAGCCGAACCAAAACCTCTTTTTTACTTTACCACATGCTCAAGGAGCGGCCACATCAGGTAAAAACCTTTATTTCGGCATCGGCCATAGGGTTTTACGGAATGGATACCGGCAGCAGCATTCTTAAAGAAACAGCTCCGGTTGGCCACGATTTTTTAGCCCATGTGACAGACGCCTGGGAAACCTCAACAGCCAAAATCACCGACCTGAACATTCGGTTGCTTCAGTTGCGCATAGGTGTGGTTTTGAGCGAAAAAGGAGGAGCGTTGGTAGAACTCCTCAAGCCCCCTGTGGCGGCTCCATTGGGCAAGGGCAGCCAATACATGAGCTGGATTCATATGGAAGATCTTTGCAGAATGTTTGTCTTTGCCCTGGAAAATGAGGCACTCATAGGCACATACAATGCCGTGGCGCCCCGACCTGCCAGCAACAAAGAATTGACCCGGGCCGCAGCCAGAGTTTTTGGAAAAACCTTTGTACCCATTCCCGTACCCGGCCTTATTTTAAAGCTAATGTTGGGAGAAATGGCCGGTATGGTGCTGGGAGGTAACCGGGTGAGCTGTGAAAAAATCATGAAAGAAGGTTTCGATTTTAGTTTTCCAAAACTAGAGCAAGCCCTGCAAAACCTGAGGAGTAAGGAGAAAGGTTAAAGCATTAAAAAGAGCCAATGCCAACTAATTTCACCGTAAATTAAAAAAACCTTGAGGGGTTGCCTTCGTTTATTGGGAGGCTTTCATCTATTTTTAACTAAAACAAGAACACAATGACAAACGAAGATAAAATTAAGCAGGCCTTTAAAGACCGCGACTGGAACGAGATAAAAACCCACGATTCCTGGGTAATTTTTAAAGTAATGGCCGAAATGGTCGAAGGTTTCGAAAAACTGGCCAAAATTGGTCCCTGTGTATCCATTTTCGGATCGGCTAGAACCAAATCAGACAACCCGTACTACAAAATGGCCGAGGAAATAGCCGCCAAGTTGGTGCGCCATGGCTACGGGGTAATCACCGGTGGCGGACCCGGTATAATGGAAGCCGGAAACAAAGGAGCTAAAAGTGAGAAGGGTAAGTCAGTAGGGCTCAACATAGAACTGCCTCACGAACAAGGCAACAATATGTATATAGATCCGGACAAGCTGATTTCGTTCGATTACTTCTTTGTAAGAAAAGTCATGTTTGTAAAGTACTCCCAGGGTTTTATTGTAATGCCAGGAGGCTTTGGTACGCTCGATGAACTTTTCGAAGCCGTTACGCTGATACAAACCAATAAAATTGGGCGCTTTCCCATTGTTTTGGTGGGAGAAGAGTTTTGGGGAGGCTTGTTCGACTGGATTAAAGGCACCATGCTAAAAGCGGGAAACATTAGCCCTGAAGATCTCAATCTGATTAACATTGTGGAAACCCCAACAGATGCTGTGCGGGTAATCGATGAGTTCTATTCTAAGTACTTGCTGTCTCCAAATTTCTAATGACCAAACACATTCTTTTCGATTGTGACGGTGTACTCATTGACACGGAAATTGTAGCCGCAGAAGTAGTCACTCGATGGCTCAATCAGCAAGGTGTAGTCATAGATACCGAAACGTTTATCCATCAGTTTACCGGAAAAACGTTTAGCGATATTCTAGCACTTTTGGTGGACTCCGGTAAGCTAGCACCTCAGTTGGAAATTAAGAAAGCCGTGGCCGCCATGGACACCGAAATAAGGGCTAACATGAGACCTATTTCAGGTGTCGAAGAAATGCTGGCCAGCGTTCCGCTTCAGGCAAGTATGGTTTCCAATAGTGCTACAGACTACGTGCTGGAAGCCATTGAAATGTTAGGTGCCGAAGCAGTATTCGGGCAACGCGTGTTTTCGGCCGAGTTGGTAGCCAAAGGAAAACCAGACCCTGCCGTTTATTTATTGGCCCTACAAAAGTTGGGGCTAAAGCCCAGCGAAGTGGTAGTGGTTGAAGATAGTGTGGCCGGAGTGAGTGCCTCGGTGGCGGCAGGCCTGCGCACAATTGGTTTTTTGGGCGGCAGCCATGTGCGCAATGGCCATGGAGCAAAGCTAAAAGCCCTTGGGGCCGAACAGTTGGTATCAAACCACGAAGAACTGCAAAAGCTGCTACAACAAGTTTAAACTAAAACCAGCCAAACTTTAGTGCAATGCCATAGTTCATACCTTCCAGTGTAGTAGCGGAAGCAATAGGTTGTTGGTTGGTCGAATAGAAAAGCCCGGCACCAGACACATCTCTGTAGCTAGCGCCAATATTTATGCGCATAAAGGAAGTCACATTTATTTCGAGCTCCAGACCGGGTTCGAACACAAAAAAGGCTTCGGCACTTTCTACATTGGGCACCGGGTTGGTAGTGCGAGAAGAATACTCATAACCCCCGGCACCAATCGTTAGAGGTATGTTGATGTGTATGGGCTTGTGGGGAAAAAGAGTATACTCGAACACCAAACCACCATAGCCCCCGGTAAACATATAGTTTCCGCCCAACTGTGCATCGGGCTGCCGCACGGTTTGAAAACCATGGCCTGCCACGCCCATTCCAAAGCGGGGACTAAAAAAGTAAGAAACCCGGCCGCCTGTAAGTATACCTGCACGATCATCTATTTCTGTATAACCCACATAAGAAGCCAGTGACATTCGGAACTTTCGTTCCTTAGGAAGAGCCTCCTCTTGTTTCTCTTTGGCTTTTGAGTTGCGCTTATTTTGTAATGCCATTTGATCCCAAACGGAGTTCTCCTCTGTATTGAAAACCTTTTGCTTCGGCACAAAAGGACTAAAATCCAGAACCTGAGGCCCGGCTACCACAAACACAGCACTCTTGTAAGGTTTTGGAGATTGGTAAGTGAAGTATTTAGTTGTTTGCACAAATAGCCTGCCCTGCTCGGGCAATACCGGTTGGCCGGTGCCAAGGCCATATATCACCGAATCGGGTTCTACGGGGTTTTTAGGTCTGTTTACGGAACTGTCTTGCCGGGCTTTAGGAAAATACTGCCCCTGACCAATTGCCGCATCCTTGCCGGTGTCTTTTATCACAGGCTCTCGGTTCGGCAACTTCTTACGCAAGAGAACCTGACCCTGCATAGTACGAGCCTCCATTTCTTGTCCTGTAAAAAGCGTTTGGAGTACTTCAAGAAGTGAGGTATTCTGTTTATTAATGGAAACCCTCCTTTTTACATCAAAGATTTCCGGGGAATACACGAAAGAAAGGTCTTCTGTTTCCAGTGACTTCAGAATGTCTTCAATAGAAGTATTGGTAAAGCGAACGCTAACCTTTCGCTGAAGTAGTGAGCCTGACTGAGCGGCTATATCGTTCAACGATAATATGAGAAACAAAAAGAGGGCCGCGGATCGCATAAACAATGTATTGTGCAAAGCTAAGAGAAATGAGCCTGTAATTCACTGACAGTGAATTACAGGCTCGCTTTTAAGGATTGCTAATGTTAAAATTTTCCAAACTTAAGGCTAAATGCAGTACTAAAGCCTGTAAGGGCATCACGGTCTAAAATGGCAGCACCACTATCTCTGTAGCTTAACTCAATGTCAGACGTCACACGATACTTGAGTCCTACACCCAAACGAATAAAAGGCAGCAGGTTAAATTCCACATCTACACCGGGTTCAACCACAAAAAAGGCTTGTGAATCTTCAGAATCGTAAAAATCGAAGTCTCGTCTGGACTCTACATAAGTAAGTCCACCGGCACCCACTACCAATGGAAAACTAAGGTGAATAGGGCTATGAGGCATAGCGATGAACTCTAGTAAAAGGCCACCATAGCCTCCGGTAGTCAGATAGCGATTATCTAGTGTGGCGTCAAATCTTCGTTCCGAAATAAAGCCTGTTCCGGCAAGACCAATACCAAACTGGTGGTTGATGAGCCAGGCCCCCTGCCCACCTACGGTTATGGCATCGGCATTTTCTATTTGAGTATAACCCACTGTGACGCCTCCGTAACCACCATTGGAGCGAATGCCTCCGTTGTTAAAAAGGGTTCGGATTTTCTGATCTTCTTGAGCTTGGACACTCAACGCTACGAAGAATGTCGCGGCCATAAATATGGCCTTGGTTAATTTGTTGTTCATGATATTTCGAGTTGTAAATGTTATTGGCAGCTTCCCCCACTGACCATGTAGGTTCCCTGCTTGTCTTCAAAGCTTAGGTTAAACAATATTTCCAATGTCCTGAGTATATTCTCCAGTCCTTCCTGATCGTAACGTGCGGTAAGTGTGCAGTTTCCGAAAGCTTCATTACTGAGCTCAAAACGGGTATTATACGCATTGGCTATGTCTTGGAATACCTTGCTCATAGGCGTGTTTTCGAAAACAAGCCTCCCTGTTTTCCAGGCTTGAAAGTTAGGATTGGTGTTGGTGGTTTTCTCCAACAAGCCCCCGGCTCCTAAGGACACACGTTGGCCGGGTTCAAGAACTACTTTTTCAAGTGGACTGGTAAAGCTCACCTTGCCTTCTACCAACACCAGCTCAAGGCTGGAAAACTCTGCGGCTGTTCGAAGGTTAAAGGAAGTGCCCAGCACTCTTGTTTCTGTTTGGTCGGCCTCTACCACAAAAGGAGTCTCCTGATTGTGTTCTACTTCAAAAAAGGCCTCTCCTTTAAGTTTTACCCGTCTTTCGTCTCCGAACTGAGTAGGATAAACAAGCTGTGAGCCGGCTTTTAAGGCTACGAGAGAACCATCGGGGAGAGTAAGGGTGGTTTGCTCGCTGGCCTCAAACTCCTGCCACTCCAAGGGCCTATATAGAAAGGTTTTTATGAGAAAAGCAGCGGTCAAAAAGAATACAAGAGTGGCCGCAATCTTCCAGAAGAGCTGCTTTCTATAGGTAGTTCTTTTGCCCAGTTTTGATTGTACCGCCTGCCAGTTTTCTTCAAGATCTATGCTATCTAGCAAAGAATATGACTGGGCATTGGCCCATAAGCTCTGCAGATGATCAATATAATCGCGGTTTTCCGGGGCCAAAGACATCCATTCCCTAACCTCACGGTTCTCCTTCTCGGAGGCCGTTCCTGAAAGGTATTTGAGTAGCAATTCCTGCGATATGTCTTTTGGTTCTTTCATGCTTTTCATAGGTATGACGCGCGGCATTTACTCCACACGTACGGACGATTCAATTTTTTTTTATTACTCAAAACCACCAGCATACAAGTACTATAATGGCCTTAAGATAGGGGTACACCTCTTCGCGTAGGCGTTTGAGCGCTTTGCTTATTTGTGTCTCTACGGTGCGTTTAGAAATATTAAGTTCATCGGCTATTTCCTGATTCTTCTTACCCTCAAAGCGATTCATCTTAAAAATAAGCTGGCACTGTTCGGGTAATTGGCGTATGGCTTCAAAAACCTTTTCTTCGAGTTCGGTCTGGAGCATAAGCTCTTGGCTATCTAGGGTTTCCGGGTTGGTAGTAAGAAGTATTTCGCCATGATGTCGCTCCCTGACCTTGTGTGAGCGCCAGTAGTCGATGCAGCGATTGCGAACCGACTGGAAAAGGAAGGACTTGAGAGAGGTATGGAACTGAATTTTACTCTTTTGTTCATACAACCTCACGAAGACATCCTGTACCAGATCTTCGGCCGCCTCTTTATCCACTGAATATTTGGTGGCAAAAAGCACCAGGCCTTTAAAGTATAAATCAAAAACCTCACGAAAGGCAGACTCATCGCCTTGGGCCAGGCGCTGCTGAAGGGCGGCATCTTGAGTGTTTGACATGATACAAAGAAGCGGAAAATTGATGAATGCCTATTGGAAAATTCAAAGCCTTTCTTTTACTTTGAATTTCAAAGTACTTTTGATATGTCTAATAAGTATATAGAGGATATTGCCGAAATACGCCAGATGATGGAAAAATCATCACGCTTTATTTCGTTGAGCGGACTTTCAGGCATTTTGGCCGGCATTTATGCCTTGATTGGTGCCTATATAGCCTACGAGCTGGCCTATACCAGTAACGACTTAATATACAAGCAACTGGTAGTAAGAGACGTTCGGGGCAATCTTACCTGGCTTATGGTAGATGCTTTGGTAGTTCTCATACTGGCTGTTGCCACCGGTGTTTACCTTACCAATAAGAAGGCTAAAAAAGATGGGGTAAAGAGCTGGGACAAAACCACACAACGCCTACTGATTAATTTGTTTATTCCCCTGGCCACCGGAGGTATACTGGTGATTATTTTCTACTACCAAGGCCTTATTGGCCTTATTGCACCCACAACACTCATCTTCTATGGTCTGGGACTTATTAATGCAAGTCATTATACTTACCGCGATGTGCGATTTCTTGGCATTTCTGAAGTAGTTTTGGGGCTAATAGCAGCATCTGTAGTTGGCTATGGATTGCTCATTTGGGCTATTGGTTTTGGTGTGCTACATATTTTGTATGGAGCCATTATGTACTTTAAATACGAAAAATAGGGTGGATATCCACAACCTGAATAAGGCTTTTGAAAGTAGGGTGCGACTGGGCATAATGTCGGCACTAATGACCAACGATGCGCTGGACTTTAACCGATTGAAAGAACTCTTGGAAGTGACTGACGGGAATCTGGCCAGCCATTTAAAGGCCTTGGAAAAAGAACTGTATATAGAAGTGAATAAAAGTTTTGTGGGCAGAAAACCCAACACTCAATACATGGCAACCCGGGCAGGCAAAGAAGCCTTTAAGGCACACATCGATGCCCTGGAGCAATTGATAAGAAACAGTCTGTAAAAAATTTATTCAATCACTTTGTAATTCAAAGTACTTTTAAACAATAAATATGAAACAACGAAATCTCAAATATATCATCAAGATCGGGTTAGTCCTTTTAAGAATTTATTGCTGGTTCAGGCAAAAAAAGAATAAAGAAAGGCTCCTGGCAGCCTTTCTTCTAACGCCTGCCCTATTCATGCTTATTCCAAGCTATACTTTTGGGCTTACTCTGCTGCAGTCATTTCTATTTCAAGCCATGTTGGTCTATGGTTTATTGAGTGTCATCTGGATTATTAAGCACCATTATCGACTGGCAGGCATAAATTTCATCATCTACTTTCTGCTCTTGGTGAAAATCAGTGGTCCCATCAACAAAACATACAGAATTGATCAGGGTGAAGAAACTTTGAAAGTGCTACAGTTCAATGTGCTTTCGGTGAATGACAAATACACAGAGACTATTGACCGGGTTATTGAACTGGCACCTGACTTTGTCTCTTTTCAGGAAGTAAGCCATCAATGGGCAGAAGTTCTAGTGACTGGCCTTGCTCAAGATTACCCCTATTACAAGGTGGTTGAACATGAAGATCAGGGACAGGGCATTGCAGTTTTCAGCAAGTATCCTTTGCAGGATGTTGAAGAAATTCATGTGACAGCCACTGCCAATATTACCGGCAAAATTTTGGTGGGCGATGAAGCCATCAACTTTCTGGCTTTACACACCAAATCTCCTACCACTAGATTGAAATGGCACAACAGAAACAATCACCTCAAATGGGCGGAAGATTATGTGAAGGAGCAACCAGGGGAGTTTCTGGTATTGGGAGACTTCAACACGGTACCATGGGATAACCGAATGTTGAGTTTTCAGTCTTCGACCGAGCTAACAGATAGCCGCAAAAAACTTACGCCAACTTACCCAACCTGGAATCCATTTGTAGCACAAATACCCATAGACTACATCCTCCACTCCAAGGGAATAGGCTGCGATTCACTTGATGCGGTTAGAATCACTTCTGACCACAAAGCGATTATGGGGAGTTATCATATTTCAAGGCTATAAAGACTACATGAATGGGAGTCAAACAACAATCTTCAAGTAGTCTTCTGGTCTTGATTGTAATCATTTCTGCTTGCTTCTTAATGAAGCTTTGGTTCTCATTTAGTACTACTGAAAACCTGCTTTTTATACTGAAACCCGTTAACTGGCTGGTTCATGCTAGCATTGATGGTTCATTCAACATTAGGGATGACGGCAGCTATTATTATCCCAAACTCAATGTCCTAATCGATAAGTCCTGCTCTGGATTTAATTTCCTAATCATCTGCTGGGGAGCTCTTTCGTCAGTACTAGTCAAAACGAGTAGAGGCTGGGCAACCAACTTGTTAGGCTTATCAAAAGCCATGCTTATAGCCTATGTTCTAACAATAGCGGTCAATGCATCGAGAATAATTATAAGCATCACTTTGCTACAATTTTCAGCAAATGCCGAATGGGTGTCCTCACCTTGGTTCCATGAAGCACTTGGAAGCATGATTTACATAATCTCATTACTTCTTACCTACCTTCTGTTTCTAAAAAAGCCATTCCACCAACATGCGAAACTTACTTAACCCAAAATGGCTGTTAATCATTAACACAGCTCCACTAAGCCTTATCTTTATTATTTACTTAAGCGGTTTTACGCTTATTGAATCCTTGCTCGATGAACGGAGTATAGTGGAATGGTATACCGCTGGGATCCTTTTTCTAGTGCTAATCTTATCGACTTTCATTTATGTCATTTACTCAATGGCCCGGAAGAGAAGCATTCAAATCGCTTATGCCTTAATCAGTCTTCTTTTCAATATTTCGTTTCTCTACTACTACTGGAGTGTCACATCTGTCCTCATTCCTAATTCCATTCCCAACTGGATGCTTCCATCCGACACCATATTTTATATCAGCATTGCCTTAATGCCGACTCTGGTCCACTCCATATATATTATTGTGCTTCACCTCACCTCTAGCGAAAAGAATACAGAGCCTTGGTATAATTTTCTAGGCGCTATTTCAGTACCTCTCTCCTGGTACTTGTTCTTCCAACTTGTATTACCGCTATGGCAGCCACTAGGGTCAGATTTCACTGAGCATGCAGGCATCATTTTTCTGGTAATAACAACCGTCATCTTTCTCTTCTTTGTCATGAGGTTTGTCTACCTATTAGGGATCAGAAGAGAGAAAACATGGACTGATTTTACATTAACATGGAGAATCATTTTTGCCGGGGTCCTTCCCATAGTTGGGCTAACTCTCAATCAAAGTCATGATGACATTTTTGGGAACTTCACGAACCCTTGGTTTTATATCATTTCGGTCGTTAATGCTGTATTGGTTTGTATACCACCCGATACTAATCCAAAAAAGCAATTGATCTTGTTTGGCTTAAAAAGCGTAACTATTGTCTACATCTTCTATTTCTTTCTGGTTTTCCTACCTTATCTGCCACTGTCAGTTTTGCTCATTATCATAGCGGGAGCTGGGTTTCTCATGCTGACCCCTTTGATTCTGATGATCATACAGGCCAAGGATTTGTTCTCAGACTTTGAATTCTTAAGCCAATACTACAGTAAACTTAAACTCTATGGTATTCTAATTTCCGGACTCTTATTTCTCCCAGCCTGTGTAACAGTAAATTACCTGAACGATAAGGCCGTTCTCAATCGAGCCCTCGAATATGTTTTTGAGGACCATGACTTCAATCAATCTGAGCCAAATATTAGATTGGCTTCCCTAAAACGTACCTTAAATACGCTCAAAAGTCATAAGTCTAACGATTTTGATTTTGCGACTGCCAAGCCCATACTAACCCCTTACTTTAACTGGGTAGTGCTAGACCATATGACACTTTCCGAATACAAAATTCATATTCTGGAAGAGGTTTTCTTCGGATCAACCACATCTACAGAATCCAGAAATGCTGTTTTATCAGCAACAAACCGATCTAATGAAAATATTGAAATACTAAGTGCAGAGGCTACCTCTCATTATGACGACCAAGAGAAGTATTGGAAAACCTCAGTTGAATTCAAGATAAAAAACAATCAGCCTCAAGGCTTTGCTGAGTTCGTTACCAACTTTGATTTACCTGATGGAGTCTGGATTAGCGATTACTATCTATGGATTGATAGAGTTAAGGAAAAAGGTATTCTTTCAGAGAAGAAGGCCGCTACTTGGTTGTATCAACAAATTGTTAGTGGGCCAAGAGACCCAGGAATAATTCACTATACCTCGGGAAACAATATTAGTTTCAGAATCTTTCCTTTCAAAAGTGGCGAAACACGTGTAAGTGGTATTGAATTCGTTCACAAGGAGCCTCAGTCAATTAAGATCGAAAACCATACAATCCAGCTGGGATACCCACAAGAAAGTCTAGACGATGAATCAGTATCATTTTCGAATGTCCACTATGTTGGAAGGTACCAAAAGCAGCAGCTCCCAGCTTCTAAGCGTCAGCCATATTTGCACTTCCTTCTTGACTACTCTATTGGCAATGAAAACAAGCTTGAGACATATTTAAATCAAGCGAACAAAATTGAGCGCCATGCTGGGTTTAGCTTGAATGATTCTAAAGTCTCGGTAGTAAACACAGAAATTTTGACCACGAGCCTGGCACAAATAGGAGAAATGAAGCTTGACTCTCACGGAGGTTTCTTTCTTGAAAAGGCATTCAAGAAACTGCTCATTAATGAATTTATTGAGCCCAAAAACTCCTTTCCAGTTTTTATTGTACTAACAGATGATATCAACTCCGCGGTTTTCACAAGGAATTTGGCAGACTATACCTTTGCCATACCAGAAAACACACAATTTTATGTGCTTAACTCCAAGGGGGAACTTACCGCTCATTCCTTAATCGGAAACACATTAAAGGGAATACCTATATCCAAGATTTCCGATTCATTTGATTCAACTGTTCTCTGGACAAGCCCGGAAGGAAAGGACTATTATTTAGCGGCCGATGATCAGCCAAGTATTATACCCTTAGTTCAGCTGGAAAGTGTTCAAAACCAAAAACCTATGAATGAATGGGAAGCAGCACTGACGGCCCATGCTGAGTGGAAGAAATTCAGATTCGGTACTCAATCAGCACAAAAGCCCTGGCTCAATTTGGTTAGATCTAGTTTCGAGTCACAGACCATGAACCCAACAACCGCTTTCATAGCTCTTGAAAATGAATCTCAAAAAGAGCTTCTCAAAAGAAAACAAGATCTGGTCTTATCCGGGAAACATTCTCTAGACTTGGGTGAAGATATACATAGAATGTCCGAACCAAATATTTATTGGTTGATTATTGCTGTTCTACTTTTGGTCTTGATTAATCGGTTTAGGCCTACTTTCTCCAAGTCAAAGGCATTAAATGAGACTCGCTAGACGCAGTGAAAATTACTTCAGACCATAAAGCGATTATGGGGAGTTTTTTGGTGGCTGGTAGATAACAACTCAAAGCGTCACTTCGAGTGAAGCCTGGAATTACACCGCCCAACAGAAAGGATGGTAGCCCTTTCTTCATGATGCATACTGCCATCCTTATTCTAATGTACTTTCCTATCCTGAGCTTGCCGAAGGATTGGCCTAGCCTAAGGGTGACACCTCTATATCCATGTTGCAAACAGGAGTGCTCTAAAACTTTGAGAGCAAATAATCATCAGCGTCCTCTGCGAGAGACACTGATGGCGATACGAGCGGCTATTGCAGTCATTGTTTTAACATTCATCTGGGCAATGCTTTTCTCCTTGAGTCTATCCTAAAAAATCAATTTTGATCAAGATTAAATAAGTGGTGTTCTAGCATCAATTTGTCATTGCATTCCTGTTTTCTAATTTCTGTTCAACTGATAACTACTTCTACGAAACTTTAATCATTCCACCTCAGTTGTAATTGCGTTGGTAAATCCAGACCTTTGTGGATTCTGCTCTGGCAGCCTGCTCTGATGGAAAAATTCAAAGAAAATGCGACAATAGAACCTGCTCCTGTAGACATCTCAGGTCATGAAAATATTGAGGTTTTTGGTGCCAGGGAGCACAACCTGAAAAACATTGATGTTACTATTCCGCGCAATAAGCTTGTAGTCATTACTGGTATTTCCGGATCGGGCAAATCATCCCTGGCTTTCGATACCATCTATGCAGAGGGGCAACGCAGGTATATGGAAAGCTTTTCGGCCTATGCTCGTTCATTCATTGGCGATATGGAAAGGCCCGATGTTGACAAAATCAATGGTTTGAGCCCTGTAATTTCCATTGAGCAAAAAACTACCTCCAGAAACCCCCGCTCAACAGTTGGCACACTGACCGAGATTTATGATTTTCTAAGGCTTTTGTATGCCCGTGCCGGAATAGCCTATTCTTACCTGACCGGTAAACCCATGATTCGCCAGTCGGAAGACCAGATTATCGATCACCTGATCAAGAATTTCGAAGGTAAGAAGTTGATCATTCTGGCCCCTGTGGTAAAAGGCCGAAAAGGTCACTACCGCGAGCTTTTCGTTCAAATCCGCAAAATGGGTTTCACCAAAGTGAGGGTGGATGGCGTGGTGATGGACATGGTGCCCAAAATGCAGGTAGACCGTTACAAAACACACGACATTGAAATTGTCATCGACCGTATAATTGCAGACCCAAAAGACCGCTTCCGCATTGCCCAAAGTGTGAAAACCGCCATGAGCCATGGCAATGGAGTGATGATGATTCGCGATGAAGAAAACCAGATTCATCATTTTTCTAAATACCTCATGGATCCGGAAACGGGGTTGTCGTACGATGAACCTGCACCGAACAACTTTTCCTTCAACTCTCCATATGGTGCGTGCCCTACCTGTAATGGCTTAGGACAAATAGAAGAGATAAGTAAAGAGAGTGTGGTGCCAGATCCCAACTTAAGCATCAGCCGGGGCGGGCTGGCTCCGCTGGGCGACTATCGCGACATTTGGATATTCAAAAAGCTCGAAGCCATACTCAAGCGACACAAGGCCAACCTGAGCACTCCCATAAAAGACTTACCCGAAGGGGTGCTGGAAACCATTTTATATGGAGACGATGTACCTGTTGCTGTTAGCTCCAAAAAATATCCGGGAACCAACTGGAACACCAAGTTTGAGGGAATAATTAAGTTTCTGGAAAAGCAAATGGAAGAAGGCACTGAAAAAACACGTCAGTGGATTGCCGACTTTATGACCGTGAAAACCTGCCCTGAATGCAACGGTGCAAGGCTAAAAAAAGAATCGCTTCACTTTAAAATTGCCGATAAGAACATTGCCGAATTAGCCGAAATGGACATTGAGTCCTTAGGCCACTGGCTGGTAGGCCTTGAAGAACGGCTCACCGAAAAGCAAAACCAAATTGCTCCGGAGGTATTAAAAGAAATAAGAAAGCGAACAGGTTTTCTGCTCGATGTTGGCCTGGACTATCTTACACTCAACCGTCCGCTTCGAACCCTTTCCGGTGGAGAAGCACAACGTATTCGTTTGGCCACACAAATAGGCACTCAGCTAGTGGGAGTACTCTACATTATGGACGAACCAAGTATTGGGCTGCACCAGCGAGACAATGTGAAACTTATTAATGCCCTAAAAAACCTACGCGACATTGGCAACACCATTATAGTAGTAGAACACGATAAGGACATGATGTTGGCCTCTGACTTTATTATCGATATAGGTCCGGGAGCCGGACGTCATGGAGGGCAAATAGTGGCAGCCAATGACCCCAAAACCTTTTTAAAAGAAGGAGGAACCACCGCCAAATACCTTAAGGGCGAAAAAGCAATTGAAATACCCTCACAGAGAAGAAAAGGCCTGGGTAAAATGCTCACCCTGAAAGGAGCCAGCGGAAACAATCTCAAAAAAGTAGACCTGAAAATTCCTCTGGGTAAAATGGTGTGCATTACAGGGGTTTCCGGTAGCGGTAAATCTACCCTGATTCACGATACCCTCTTCCCTATCCTGAACCATCATTTCTATAAATCGCGTAAATCGCCCCTTCCTTACGAAGGTATTTCCGGGTTGAAAGATGTCGATAAGGTGATAGAAGTAGACCAGTCGCCTATAGGTCGAACCCCAAGGTCGAACCCAGCCACCTATACCGGAGTATTCTCAGATATACGCACCCTGTTTACAGAACTTCCTGAAGCCAAAATCAGAGGCTACAAAGCAGGTCGGTTCTCTTTCAATGTGAAAGGTGGGCGCTGCGAAACCTGTGAAGGTGCCGGAATGAAGCTGATCGAAATGGATTTCCTACCGAACGTGCATGTACCTTGTGAAACTTGTAAAGGAAAGCGTTATAACCGCGAAACACTTGAGGTTCGATTCAAAGGAAAATCTATCTCGGATGTGCTGGATATGACCGTTGAACAAGCCGTTGAATTCTTCGAAAACCAACCCAAGATTTTGAGAAAAATTCAAACATTGAATGATGTAGGCTTAGGCTATATCTCATTAGGTCAACACGCCACAACTCTTTCAGGTGGTGAAGCCCAGCGGGTAAAGTTAGCCACAGAACTTTCTAAAAAAGACACGGGCAAAACACTCTACATTCTGGATGAGCCCACAACCGGCCTCCACTTTCAAGACATTCAACATCTGCTCGATGTACTCAACAGGCTTGTAGACAAAGGCAATACCGTTTTGGTAATTGAGCACAATTTAGATGTAATTAAAGTAGCTGATCACATTATAGACCTTGGCCCTGAGGGTGGCGACAAGGGAGGTCAAATCATAGCTCAAGGCACTCCTGAAGAGGTCGCCAAAAGCAAGAAAAGCTATACCGCTAAGTTTTTGAAAGAAGAACTAACCGCCCAAACTAAAGCCGGCAAGGCTTAACCCCCTTAAAACGGGAAGGAAATACTGGGGTAATCCTGAAACGCACTCCTCCAAGCTAAATAAAACCAAAACCGCTCCCTTGCCTTGCTGAGCTTGCCGAAGCATCTCTCTAATCTCATGCTAGCCTTGGTGTCCTCACCAAGGCATTAACAGGTGAATCGGTGAGGACACCGATTCCGGCCAGGGTTTAGTGCATAAAGTCATCTTTCTATGCTGAACAAGGCCAAATCCGATCTATTTCCATACTAAGCGAAGTGGAAGCACCTGCGCAAACATTCTAAGCTGACAGATACTTCTGCCATAGTCTGGATGGAAACGAAGCAGGGTTCATCAAAGTCCTCTATGAGAGACTTTGATGGGGCACTAGAAGCATCTCTCTATCCTTACGCCAGCCTTGGTGTCCTCACCAAGGCATTAACAGACGAATCGGTGTGGACACCAATTCCGGCCAGGGTTTAGCGAGTAAAGTCATCTTTCTATGCTGAACAAAACGAGAGTCACTCCCTTTCCATACTAAGCGAAGTGGAAGCACCTGCACAAACATTCTAAGCTAGCAGATACTTCAACCATAGTCTGGATGGAAACGAAGCAGGGTTCATTAAAGTCCTCTATGAGAGACTTTGA
>NZ_DDDQ01000044.1:19437-35868 GCF_002336325.1 Roseivirga sp. UBA1976
CCACACCAAGGCATTAACAGGCGAGTCGGTGTGGACACCAATTCCGGCCAGAATTTAGCGAGTAAAGTCATCTTTCTATGCTGAACAAAATCAAAAGCCGATCCCTTTCCATGCTGAGCGAAGCCGAAGCATCTGTTTAACCTACTAGCTTGGTAGATTCCTCCTCAAAGTCCGGACTAGAAAAGGGAACGTAAGAAGTAGCTACAAAAAAATAGTGCTGCCGCAACCGCGGACAGCACCATCTTCAACCAAAACATTAAAATCAACACTGTATCTAACACCTCAACGTCAGGCTCGTTAGCCTGACTTCAACCATCGATTTTAATTGCCTTTTTCTGACTTTATAACGGCAGCTAAGAACTGCTATTATAACCGTCTTCTTATTATTTGCTCTTTTAACACTTTTTGACATACCAATGTTCCCACAAAAACTCACAAGCATGCGAACCGAAACATTTTGCCCAATGTTATGCTTCCAAACCCACAGGCTATGAGCAGCTTTGAACATCTCCACCTGGAGATTCCGAAGTCCGACAAGCAAAGAATCGTAATAATAGGCGGAGGCTTTGGCGGCATTCAACTGGTAAAAACCCTTCAAAAATCCAACTTCCAAATTGTACTTCTCGATCGGCACAACTACCATACATTTCAGCCCTTGTTGTATCAGGTAGCCACAGCCGGTTTAGAGCCCGACTCTATTGCGGGAGCTTTGCGTCAGCTTTTTGCCCGGCACAAAGACTTTTACTTTCGTATGGCTCGCGTTACCGGGATAGACTCGGAAAGAAAGGTAATTAAGACCCTGGTGGGGGAGTTAGAATATGACCTTCTGGTAATAGCCAACGGATCTAAAACCAACTATTTTGGCGATAAGGAAATGTACAATCGTACGTTTCCGATGAAGCAAATTCCACAGGCGTTGGATTTGCGCAGCCACATGCTTCAAAACTTTGAACAAACGGTGCTTTCTAAAGAAGATGAAGAAAAAGACCGTCTGACCAACTTTGTAATTGTGGGTGGAGGCCCTACCGGTGTGGAAGTAGCGGGGGCATTGGGCGAGCTCAAAAAGCATGTGTTGCCAAACGACTATCCTGATATTGACTTCGACATAATGAAACTGCACCTGGTAGACGCAGGCCCAAGACTGCTGGCGGGCATGTCTGAAAAATCGAGCGCCAAGGCCGAGTTATACCTCAAAGATTTTGATGTTGACGTTAGGCTTAACACTCGCCTGGTCTCTTATGATGGTAGAGATGTGGTGCTAACCGATGGCACCGTTATTCCGGCCAAAACTGTCATATGGGCTGCCGGGGTTACGGGCAATATTATGGACGGTTTGCCAAAAGAAAGCATTGGCGGTGGACGAATAATTGTGAACGAGTTCAATGAAGTAAAGGGTCTGCAAGATGTATTCGCCCTGGGAGATATTGCTGGTATGTATACTGCGCAAACTCCTAAAGGACACCCCATGGTGGCTCCCGTGGCCATTCAGCAAGCCACTAACCTCGGCAAAAACCTTATGCGGGCACAAAAAGGCAAACCGCTAAAACCGTTTGTATATAAAGACAAGGGCTCAATGGCCACCATTGGCCGTAACCGCGCAGTGGTAGACCTCCCTAAGTTTCATTTTGGTGGCTTGTTTGCCTGGATGGTCTGGATGTTCATTCACCTAATGTCTATTGTGGGTTTTCGAAACCGATTGGTCATTTTGGCCAACTGGGTGTGGAATTACCTAACCTACGACCGCGGCACCAGGCTCATCATTCGTACCTTTGTTAGAAACAAAGACTACAAGCCGGGAGATACGCTCTGATTTCCAGCCATATTGGTTGTTTACCTCTTGCAACAATGCTTTGTTTTGATTGGGCAGGTTTGCTTATTTTTCGGGTTCTACCATGGGCAAGAAAAGACTATACTGGATTCTCCAAATACTCGGCTGGGGGCTCTACTTTGGCTCCAACTTTATCTCTCAGGGCTTAGATCCCTTTGAGCTGGGAGAAAAGGCCGTACAAAACCAGCGCACCGAGTTGGCCATTCATAGCCTATTCTTTTTTCTTACTACCCACGTCTTCATCAGAAACATAATTATTAAGCGCAAGTGGGTACAAATCAACATTGCGCGGGTAATTCCCAGAATTTTAGGTGTCATTCTTTTGGCTTCTATACTGGCCAATCTGCTCACCTTTCTCATGTACTATGTGTTTGGCACCCGATCGTTCAACGACCCAAGCCTGGTTACCGAGGTACTTCTACTCTTTGCTACCTCCATTGTGCTTTTCATTCTCTGGTCCACGGTATACTTTCTCTATCACTACCTGGAAAGTAACAACCGTTCGCTCAAGTATGAGGCGGCCATGAACGAAATGCACCTCAACCAACTCAAAGCACAACTCAACCCGCATTTTATTTTCAACGCCCTTAACAGCATGCGCGCGCTGGTAGACGAGGAGCCCGCTAAGGCCAAAATTGCCATCACACAACTTTCTAACATATTGCGCAACTCGCTCATTACCGATAAAAAAAGAGTAGTAAATTTTAGAAATGAGCTGAACACGGTAAAAGACTACCTTGCGCTTGAGGGTATTCGATTCGAAGAGCGTCTGAAAGTAAGGTATCGCATAGACCCCAGCTCCGACCGATTCGATGTACCCCCCATGATGCTACAAACCCTGGTAGAGAATGCTATCAAACACGGGGTTTCTAACCTGATGGAGGGTGGCCTTATTGAAATTCAGTCGGCAGTACACGATAGCATACTGGTTATAAAAATCAGAAATAGCGGCCAATTGCTTCCGAACAGAAAAAAAACCAGCACCAGAAGCGGTGTAGGTTTGGTGAACACCAAAGAAAGGCTGAAATTGATTTATGGCGATGCCGCCACATTTAATATTTATAACGAAAATGATAAGTTTGTTGTGACTGAAGTGAAAATACCTCAGCGCATTTAAATATAAATTCTATGAGAGCACTTATTGTAGATGATGAAAGACTGGCTCGTAAGGAGCTTACCAATCTTTTGCAGGAATTTCAGGAAATAGAAATTGTGGGCGAAGCCGTGAATGCTGAGGACGCGGAAGAAAAAATTAATGCCTTAAAGCCCGACCTGCTGTTTTTAGACATTCAAATGCCCGGTAAAACAGGTTTTGAATTGTTGGAATCGCTCGACTCTGTCCCGGATGTTGTATTTACCACCGCATACGATGAGTATGCCCTAAAGGCATTCGACTACAATGCCATGGACTACCTGCTTAAACCAATTGAGCCAGACAGACTCAAAGAAACGGTTCAAAAACTAATTAACCGCAACAGCAAACCCAAGGCCACTACCGAAAGCAACCCTCAGAAGCTGGGACCAAGCGATAGGGTGTTTGTAAAAGACGGAGACAAATGCTGGTTTGTAAAGCTGGAGAACATCCGCCTGTTCGAGTCAGATGGTAATTACATTAAAATATACTTCGACAACTATAAACCCATGATCCACAAGTCGCTCAATGCACTGGACGAAAAGCTGGACGACCGTTCGTTTTTCCGTGCCAGCCGCAAACACATTATTAACCTTACCTGGGTAGAAAGCATAGAATCTTGGTTCAATGGTGGGTTAATGGTTGTGCTGCGTGGAGGAGACAAAGTAGAAGTGAGCCGAAGACAAGCCGCCCGCTTTAAAGAAATGATGAGCCTGTAGTGCTCCAATAGTCGTGTGGAATGGAACCTGACCCTGGCGGAAACGTCAGGGTTTTTTTGTGGAAAATCAAGTTCCGGAAACCCTGAGACCTGAATCCCCAAACGTGTTGAATTTTAGGCGCACTTTGATAGTTTATATTTTTTAGCGAAATTATTTCACCTAAATACCCGAAGACTCTCAAAGACTAAAAAAGAAAGCGACCCGTAAAGGCCGCTTTAAATGTTTTCACAACGGAATAATCCTTATTGTGACTAGTATTCAAATTGTATTTGAATATAAACAGAACTTTTTAAATATAAAATAGCACATGATAAAAAGAGTATTAGGACTTGACTTAGGCACTAACTCCATTGGGTGGGCTTTAGTTGAAGAAAAAAGAGGTTCCGACAAGAAACTTTTGGATGGCCGAATCATAAAACTTGGCGTACGAGTGAACCCCTTAACGGTAGATGAGAAAAGCAATTTCGAAAAGGGAAAGCCTATTTCCACTAATGCAAACCGAACATCAAAAAGAAGCTCCAGAAGAAATTTACAGCGGTTCAAGCTAAGAAGAGAACATTTGTTCAACTCTCTTTTAAAAGCTGGCATAATTACCAGAGATTCTATTTTGGCTGAAAATGGAAATGGAACAACTCACCAAACTCTACGGCTCAGAGCAAAAGCGGCCCGAGAAAAAATTGAATTAGAAGAATTAGCCAGAGTGCTTTTTGCCCTTAATAAAAAGAGAGGTTATAAAAGTAGCAGAAAGACAAAAACCCAAGAAGACGGTGTAGCCGTTGATGGCATGTCAACCGCAAAAATACTCTACGATAACAACCTGACACCGGGACAATTTGCCTTAGAACAACTAAAGGAGGGTAAAAAATACATTCCAGACTTCTACCGATCAGATCTACAAGAAGAGTTTGATAGGGTCTGGCTTCATCAAAAAGCGTATTACCCAGAAATACTTACGGATGCTCTTTATAAAGAACTCAAAGACAAGAATAAAAAACAAACCTGGGCAATATGCAAAGAACCGTTTTCCATTGAAGGCATAAAGTTGAATGGAAATAAACATGAGCAAAAAGTTCAGCGATATCAGCTCCGGGTAGACGCCCTATCTCATCAACTTTCTCTCGAACATCTGGTTATCGTTCTTCAAGAAATCAATAGTGATAAAAATAAGTCGAGTGGATATTTAGGTGCCATATCTGACCGAAGCAAAATTTTATATATCAATAACCAAACTGTAGGTGAATATCTGTGGAAACAGATCGAAGAAAATCCTCATATCGCACTTAAAAACCAAGTTTTCTATCGCCAGGATTACCTTGATGAGTTCGAAAAAATCTGGGAAACTCAAACCAAATTTCATAAGGAATTAAACCCTGCGCTTAAAGAAGAAATACGTGATACGATTATTTTCTATCAGCGCAAGCTCAAATCACAAAAAGGCCTGCTGAGTTTCTGCGAGTTTGAAAGCTGGGAAGCCATAAAAAGAGACAAGGAAGGTAAACCCATTCTAAATAAAAGTACGGGGCAACCCAAAATGCAAATCACTGGCCACAGGGTTATTCCCAAATCTTCTCCCTTATTCCAGGAGTTCAAGATTTGGCAAAATATCAATAACCTTAGATTCATCCCCAAAAATGAAGGGACAGAGGGGCAGTACACTTTAGGAGAAGAAGATAAACAACTGCTTTTTGACGAACTCAATATAAGAGGGAGTCTATCTGAAAAAGAAGTATTAAACGTTTTGGGACTTTCTGATAAAGAGTGGAAAACAAACCAACCTGTACAAGATCGAAATAAGAAAACTGTTAGGCCTATAGAAGGCAACCGCACCAACCAAGCTTTGTACAACGTTTATCAGGCGATTGCAGAGAGAGAGGGCTATGGTTTTGATTGGTCAATCAAGTCGGCCTCAGAAATAAAAGCTGAGCTAAAAGCCATCTTTCCAGAGATTGGCATTGATGCGGAAATTTTGGATTTTGACGCTAACAAGGAAGGAGAGCCATTTGACAAACAGGCGAGTTACCAACTTTGGCACTTATTGTATTCTGCCGAAGATGACCACAAGATTAGTGAAGAAGATAGGCTGGTCTATGGCAATTCCGATGTCAACTTAAAAAAGACCCTTCATTCAAAGTATGGCTTCAAACCAGAATACGCCATCATGCTTGCCAATATTTCTTTACAAGAAGATCACGGCAGTCTATCTGCAAGAGCCATAAGAAAAATATTACCCTTTCTTCAGGCAGGTCATATCTATTCTGAAGCCTGTCAACTTGCGGGCTATAACCACTCCAATAGTTTGACAAAGGAAGAGCGGAAAGCTAAGGGTTTAAAAGGCAAGCTTGAAGTATTGCCCAAAAACAGCTTGAGGAACCCAGTAGTAGAAAAAATCCTAAACCAAATGATCAACCTGATTAATCAGGTATGTGATGAATATGGTAAACCAGATGAAATAAGAATAGAACTGGCCAGAGAGCTCAAAAAATCGGCCAAAGAAAGGGAAGAAGCCATAAGTTCAATCAATACGGCAACCAAAAAAAATGAAGAAATCCGTAAGATTATCCGAAAAGACTTTGGTTTTACCCCTACCAAAAACGATGTCATAAGATATAGGCTCTGGCAAGAGCTGCAGCACAATGGAGGCAGAACAATCTTCACCAACCAAAAAATTGAATACCGTGAACTCTATTCAAAGAACATAGACATTGAACACATCATACCAAAAGCCCTGTTGTTCGATGATTCCTTTTCAAACAAAACACTTGCCTTCAGAAGTGTTAATCTAAAAAAAGGAGACCGTACGGCCATTGATTTCATAGAGGAAGACTATCTCAGTGAAGTGAACGCCTACAAAAATAGAGTAGAAATGCTTTATAAGGCTGAAGCCATTAGTAAAGCCAAGTACCAGAAGTTGCTCATGCCGGCTAATAAGTTACCCGATGGTTTTATTGAAAGGGACCTGCGAAACAGTCAGTATATAGCTAAGAAAGCCAAGGCTATGCTAGAAGAAGTATTTGAATCGGTAGTTCCTACAACGGGGAGTATAACAGATCAATTGCGAGCTGATTGGGATTTGATCAATGTGATGAAAGAACTCAATCTTCCAAAATATAAATCGCTTGGCTTAACGAAAGTAGAAAAAAGATGGGATTCGGGTCGTGAAAAAGAAAAGGAGGTAGAAGTAATAAAAGATTGGACTAAACGCAACGATCACAGACATCATGCCATGGATGCCCTTACAGTGGCTTTTACTTCGCACAACCATATTCAATACATCAACTACCTCAATGCCAGAAGAGATGAAAACCATAAAAAACACTCTAATATAATGGCCATTGAGCAACTGATTAAAAAAGACCGGAAGTTTGAGCCACCTATGAATAATTTCAGGCAAGAGGCCAAAAAACATCTTGAGCAAATACTTGTTTCGTTTAAAACCAAGAATAAGGTTGTCACACAAAATATCAACAAAGCAAAAGGAAGTCACAAAAACCGAATCCAACTTACACCTCGGGGGCAATTGCACAAAGAAACCGTGTATGGACAAATCCTACGCCCATCAAAAAAGCCAACCAAGCTCAATTCCAAATTTAGCATTGAGCAATTAGCGCTAGTGGTTCACCCTGAGCAAAAAGCCATTGTAGAAGCGCATTTGGAAAAGTTTAATAAAAGCCCAGAGTTGGCCTTTAGTACAAAAACGCTAAAAAAATCTCCTCTAGAGTACAAAGGACAGCCTTTGAAAGAAGTCTATTGTTTTGAGATCATTTACACGATTCGAAAAGAAGTAAACCCTGACAATTTCAAGGATCAAAAGAGTATTGAAAAGGTAGTTGATGTCAAACAGCGAGAGTTGTTGAAGTCAAGGCTTGCAGAATCTGGCGGAAACGCCAAAGCAGCTTTTTCTGATTTGGATAAAAACCCTATTTGGCTCAATAAAGAAAAAGGAATTCGTATAAAACGAGTAACCATAACAGGGGTTAGTCAGGTAGAAGCTCTTCACAACAAGAAAGACCATTTTGGTAAAGAAATTCTGGATGAGAATGGCAACTCTCAACCAGCTGATTTTGTCAGCACAGGCAATAATCATCACATCGCAATATTCCGAGACAAAGAGGGCAAACTTCAAGAAAGTGTTGTTTCCTTTTATGAGGCAGTTGCAAGAATTAACAATGGACTACCCGTTATTGATAAAACCTTAAATGCTGATATGGGTTGGCAATTCCTTTTTACAATGAAACAGAATGAAATGTTTGTGTTTCCCGGAGAGGACTTTGATCCTAGTGAAGTAGACTTATTGGATGAGAAGAATTCGGCACAAATAAGTAAACACCTTTTCAGAGTGCAAAAAATAGCCAGTAAAAATTATTTCTTCCGTCATCATCTGGAGACAACTGTAGAAACCATTAAGGTGTTAAATGGGGTAGCTTACCACTCTCAATTGGGTCTGAATAGTATTGAGGGCATTATAAAAGTGAGAATAAACCATTTGGGAAAAATCGTTCATGTAGGAGAGTATTGAAATTGCTCTTGGCAAGCTTAGAACTTTCCAAGAGATCAAAGTTCTTAACCATAATTGAAAAGACACGGCACATGCAAACAGAAAAGTACTATCACATTTATAATCATGCCAATGGAAGAGACAACCTTTTTATCTCCGTAGAAAACTATGAATACTTTCTTAGGCAGTGGACCAAATACATTAATCCGATTGCCAACACCCTGGCTTACTGCCTAATGCCCAACCATTTTCATTGTTTGGTTCTGATAAAGGATCAAGAGGAGATAGAAGCATCTTTTGGAAAGTTTGAAACTTTCCAAAAGCTAGAGTACCGCCTAAGTAAGCAGTTTGCAAGTCTATTCAGCAGTTATACACAGGCTTTTAACAAACGGCATAACCGAAAGGGAAGCCTTTTTGCCCCTAACTTTAAAAAGAAGGAGATTACTTCGAATGACTACATCTCCAAAGTAATTGCCTATATACACACCAACCCTATTCACCATAGGTTTGTACAAAACATAAAAGACTGGAGGTTTTCAAGTTATCAGAGCATTCTATCGGATAAACCGACACAAGTCAACCGACAAGAAGTGCTTAATTGGTTTGGTGGCAAAAACGCATTCGAAGACTTTCATCAGTCATATATAAACACATTACCAAGTGAATAAGACACGAATATTTAGACGCTAACCTTCCAAAAGTTTAGAGTTTTAGGAAGGTTCAAACGAACCGCATATGATAAAACGCACACTCTTATTTGGCAACCCGGCTCACCTTTCTACCAGCAAAAACCAATTGGTTGTCAAATATCCGAATGCCGACCAAAAGAAAACTATGCCCATTGAAGATATAGGTGTGGTTTTATTGGAACATCCTCAAATCACCATTAGTCATACATTGATAAGCAAGCTTTTGGGCAATCAAGCGGCCATTATTACCTGCGATGCTCATCATTTACCTCAAGGTTTAATGTTGAATTTGAATACGCACCACAAGCAAGTTGCACAAATGAGCAGTCAGCTAGCCGCTACAGACTCCTTAAAGGGCAAGTTGTGGAAACAAACCATTAAGGCGAAAATCCGGAACCAGGCGGCATTGCTCAAAGCCAATGGTATTCCGGCAGAAAACATGGAACACTGGGCAAGAAAAGTGCAGAGCGGTGACCCAGATAACCTTGAAGGAAGGGCTGCAGCATATTACTGGAAAAGCCTTTTCACTGACCTTATAAAAAACTTTAAAAGAGGCCGTTTTGAAGGAGAGCCCAACAATCTTTTAAATTATGGCTACGCTATTCTGAGGGCCTCCGTTTCACGCTCACTGATGGTCTCGGGTCTTTTGCCCACCATTGGCTATCATCATCATAACCAGTACAATAGTTACTGCCTAGCCGATGATGTAATGGAACCATACAGGCCTTTTGTGGATCAACTGGTATTGGAATTAGTAAGAACCGAAGACAACTATGCTGAACTCACCCCAGCTCTGAAGCAAAAGCTCTTACAAATTCCTGTTCTTGATGTGAAGATAAATGGCTTAACCAGTCCATTAATGACAGCGCTGCAACAAACTACATCCAGTTTGCAAAAGTGTTATTCCAAGGAATTGAAGGAAATCAAATTCCCCAGCTTTTGAGTTTTGACAGGCTTAATCAATATAGAGTCATGTGGGTAATGGTTCTCTTCGATCTACCGACAGAAACCAAAACCGACACCCGCAATTATCGGAAGTTTGTGGATATGCTGGAAAAAGATGGCTTCACTCGTTTTCAGTTCTCCATTTTTCTCAGGCATTGCTTAAGTATGGACAATGCAAAAGTTCATATGAAAAGGGTGAAAATGAACCTTCCACCCAAAGGACATGTGGGTATTTTTCATATTACGGATAAACAGTTTGGCATGATGGAAGTATTTATCTCGGCCAAAAAAGAAGAATTGCCCCAGCCAACCCAGCAATTAGAGCTTTTCTAAAAGCGAGAACCCCCTAGCTAAGTCTCTGAAAATATGAGGCTTAACTTGGGGTATCCTCAGCTAAGATACAATTTGAATGCTAGTCACAACGCTTTGAAATGCACTTTAAACCACCTGTAACCTCAGCTAAGATACAATTTGAATGCTAGTCACAACACCCTGCAGTAAGGGCATGGAGAAGTTTTTCCTCAGCTAAGATACAATTTGAATGCTAGTCACAACATGTTCTCAAGGCTAGATCTGGCGTGCAATCCTCAGCTAAGATACAATTTGAATGCTAGTCACAACGGAGTCTGTTTATGTAGAAGCTGAAGATCCCCTCAGCTAAGATACAATTTGAATGCTAGTCACAACACCCGCGTTGGCAGTCTGGTAACACATAACCCTCAGCTAAGATACAATTTGAATGCTAGTCACAACCGCCAAAGATTTGAATGTGCCCGTTATAGCCCTCAGCTAAGATACAATTTGAATGCTAGTCACAACTGGCCTTTCAGAGTTGCTATGCGTTTTGCCCCTCAGCTAAGATACAATTTGAATGCTAGTCACAACTGTTTTTATGGGGCTCCTTCAGTTTTGTAACCTCAGCTAAGATACAATTTGAATGCTAGTCACAACTGATGAGCAGTTTGTTGCTGTGGTCCAACCCCTCAGCTAAGATACAATTTGAATGCTAGTCACAACTACCTACCACATCTCACTAAGCACAGCGAACCTCAGCTAAGATACAATTTGAATGCTAGTCACAACGGATATGACGGGTCTGTTGCGTTATGAAAACCTCAGCTAAGATACAATTTGAATGCTAGTCACAACAATTTACAATGAATATAAATAATTTGTTAACCTCAGCTAAGATACAATTTGAATGCTAGTCACAACACATGGTTCAGGCGCAAACCACCCTCGCCACCTCAGCTAAGATACAATTTGAATGCTAGTCACAACAACCGCCAGCCGACCTTCTTATAACTAGTTCCTCAGCTAAGATACAATTTGAATGCTAGTCACAACGGAGAGGGAAAGGGCTAAACAAATTGATTACCTCAGCTAAGATACAATTTGAATGCTAGTCACAACTACCATCGATAGATCTACTAAGCCATGAACCCTCAGCTAAGATACAATTTGAATGCTAGTCACAACAGCCTATCACATTCAGTCACCGGCTGAGTACCTCAGCTAAGATACAATTTGAATGCTAGTCACAACTAGGAGCTGGACATGTTGATGACATAGGTGCCTCAGCTAAGATACAATTTGAATGCTAGTCACAACTAGCACTCGGGATCTTATATGGCATCCATGCCTCAGCTAAGATACAATTTGAATGCTAGTCACAACTACAGATCCCTGATAGTGAGATTTGAGACACCTCAGCTAAGATACAATTTGAATGCTAGTCACAACTGTTGATAGTGATACCACTGACAATACTTACCTCAGCTAAGATACAATTTGAATGCTAGTCACAACTTGATATTTACGAGAACACTCCGACAGAAACCTCAGCTAAGATACAATTTGAATGCTAGTCACAACTCCTGTCGCGGTTGTTTTCATACTCCATTTCCTCAGCTAAGATACAATTTGAATGCTAGTCACAACTCCTAAGGACGAATTCAGATATACTGGTAACCTCAGCTAAGATACAATTTGAATGCTAGTCACAACCCGCGTTACGGTCAATTTTCTCTGTGGCCTCCTCAGCTAAGATACAATTTGAATGCTAGTCACAACAGGACGAACTGAAGCAATTCATACAGACCGCCTCAGCTAAGATACAATTTGAATGCTAGTCACAACAACAAAGGAGGGTTGGACTATTCCTCAAATCCTCAGCTAAGATACAATTTGAATGCTAGTCACAACTATTACGGGATTAGATTCTACCCAATTAAGTCCATAGGCTCCCTCACCCCAAACCCAAACAATATTTGGATTGCGTAGATAATCTTCCAACTTTATTGAGCAAACTTGCAAATGCTTTATATTGAAGAGTAATGAAAACGCTGCTTCTCCTTGTCAGTTTCTTTTGGCAAACGGCACAGCAACCGGTGGTTGTTGATAGTGCGGTACAACAAAAGACCATTCACCCTATGGTTGAAAAGGGTGGGTTTCCGGTAGATGCCGATTCTACCATCTTTCTGTTTAAAGGTATTGGCCCCTACTCTCTGGAAGAACGGGCAGCCCGCGTACGCGAGAAGCTCACCGCACTGGAAAACGTAAACCTGGATATTACTCCACTCAAAGTGGAGTATAATCAGGAGGTTAACGACATTCTGTACCAAGACCAAATTATACTGAGTATAAACGATGCCGATGCGCAGGCCCTGGGCCTTAGCCGCAGAGCTACCACAGAGTATTACAAAGACTTATTGAAGAATGCCCTTACTCAGGAAGAAGAAGGCTTTAGTAACCTGCTATTTGTAAATATTGGTATAGCCCTGCTCATTATAGGGCTGTTTATTTTTGGTTTAAAGTACTATAACCGCCTGTTCAGACTGCTGGCTTTTAAGCTACAGGCACAAAAAGGCAAGGTTTTTAAAGGCTTTAAGGTAAAGCAATATGAATTGCTCACTGTAGAGAAGCAACTGCTTATAGCCGGTTGGCTGCTCACTGTGGCGAAATATGCCCTACTCCTTTTTATTATTTATCTGCTACTGCCGGCACTTTTTGCTCTTTTCCCATGGACCCAAGGCCTGGCCAATAAGCTTATACACTATGTGGTAGACCCGCTGGTTGCCTTAGGCCACAAAATAGTGGGATATATCCCTAACCTGCTGTTTATCATAGTTATAGTGGTTATTTTAAAATACTTCCTCAAGTTGCTTAGCTTCTTTAAAAAAGAGGTAGCCACGGGCAGACTGGAAATTAAGGGCTTTTACCCGGAGTGGGCGAGCCCAACTTTTAATATTGTGAGGGCTATCTTTATTGCTCTTGCTTTTATTGGTATTTGGCCCCTGTTGCCCATGAGCAACTCAGAGATATTCAAAGGGGTTTCTACCTTTTTTGGTTTATTAGTAGCATTGGGTGGTGCCGGAGCATTCTCCAATATTATTGCCGGGTTGGTGATTACTTATATGCGGTCCTTTAAAATTGGCGACCGTGTAAAAATTGGTGAGGTAATTGGCGATGTGAAGGAAAAGGCTTTACTCAACACCAAAATAAAAACCATTAAAAACGAGATCATCACCATTCCCAATTCGCAGATGATCAACAGCCACACCATAAACTACACCACCGCCAATGAAGAGGAAGGCCTTATATTGCATACCACAGTAACTATTGGCTACGATGTGCCGTGGCGCGAAGTACACAAACTGCTGGTAGAGGCCGCTCTGGCTACTGAGCATATAAAGAAAAAGCCACATCCGTTTGTGCTGCAAACCAGCCTGGACGATTTCTATGTGAGCTACCAGCTCAATGCCCGTACACGTGAGATTCAGAAAATGGCACTAATTTATTCGGAGCTGCACAAAAATATTCAGGACAAGTTTAATGAGGCCGGGGTAGAAATTATGTCGCCACATTATGGCGCGCACAGAGATGGTAATCAAAGCACCATTCCGCAAAGCTATTTGTCGGAAGATTATAGAGCCCCTAGTTTCAGGATCAAAACTGAAGAATGAGTTTTAGAAAGAAGCTTTATATAATCATATTCGGTACAGATACACCAGCAGGTAAGGCTTTCGATGTCGGCCTGCTGATTGCTATTCTCATTAGCGTATTGGCCGTAATGCTGGAAAGTGTTTACAGCATTAACCAGCGCTATGGCATATTTTTTAAGTATCTGGAGTGGTTTTTTACGGTAATTTTTAGCCTGGAGTACATTGTGAGAATCTACGTAACCGACAAAAGAAGAAGGTACATCTTCAGCTTTTACGGACTCATAGACTTACTGTCTCTACTGCCCACTTACCTTAGTTTCTTTTTTGCCGGAACACAATATCTGCTCATTATCCGGGCTATGCGATTGCTGCGTGTATTCCGAATTTTAAAACTAGGCCGCTTTGTTGGTGAGGGAGAGCAACTGGGTAGGGCAATCAAAGCCAGTAGACACAAGATTACGGTATTTATGGGTACAGTGCTTATGCTGGTAATCATGCTGGGCACGGTAATGTATCTGGTGGAAGGTAGAGAGAATGGTTTTAGCAGTATTCCGCTGAGCATTTACTGGGCCATTGTTACGCTCACCACCGTGGGTTATGGAGACATTGCTCCGCAAACCATTCTCGGCCAAACCATAGCTTCTTTTGTAATGATTTTGGGCTATGCCATTATTGCTGTTCCCACAGGAATTGTTACCGTAGAGCTTCAGAAAGACCAAAACAAACAGAAAGAAAAAGCATGCCTGAAGTGCGCCTCGAAAGGCCACGACAGTGAGGCGCTATTTTGTAAATTTTGTGGAGAAAAGCTGCCGGTATGAAAAAGCCTGCAACTACAGAAGCCTATAGCCCAAAAGAGGAACTTGCCAATGCCCTTTCGCATGGTTTAGGCATATTGGCCGGCATTGGTGGAATGATTTACCTGTTTACTAAGCATCAGGAGATTGATTCCTCGGTGTTTTGGAGTTGTCTGGTTTTTCTGCTCTCCGTGGTCACGCTTTATCTGGCTTCAACACTCTACCACAGTGTGAAGAGTAAGAAACAGAAACTTCTGTTCAAAAAACTCGACCATATTTCTATTTACCTGCTAATTGCCGGCACCTTTACTCCCTTTTGTTGGGGGGTGCTGGGCCACACAGCACTGGGCAAAAACCTGCTTTGGGCCATTTGGCTAATTGCGCTGGCGGGTATTGTTTTTAAAGCTTTTTACACGGGTAAACTAGAAAAGCTCTCGTTGGCCTCTTACTTGGGTATGGGATGGCTGGGCTTTGTGATGTTCGATGAGCTGGCCACCGTGCTTAATGCTCAGGTGGTAAACCTTATGCTTTGTGGTGGGCTGTCGTATACAACAGGAGTCATTTTTTATGTCATGAAAAAGCTCCCCTTCCACCATGCCATATGGCATCTATTTGTGTTGGGGGGAACAGGGTTTCATCTGTATGCCATTCTTACCTACGTGGTGGGTTAGTAGCCCTATTCGTATTGTACATAGTTTTCCCACTTTTCAATTACCGCCCTGAAATCGTCCGGTAGCTCTGAGTCGAACTGCACAAACTTACCCGATACCGGATGCTTAAAACCTAGCGATTTGGCGTGGAGGGCTTGTCTCGGCATGAGCTTAAAGGCATTTTCTACAAATGCCTTATACTTAGAGAATTGAGTTCCTTTTAGCACTTTATCGCCTCCATAGGTAGCATCGTTAAACAACGGATGGCCAATGTGCTTCATATGTGCCCTAATTTGGTGTGTTCTGCCCGTTTCCAGATTACACTGAATGAGGGATACGTACCGAAGATCTTTCAGTACTTTATAGTGTGTAATGGCATTTCTTCCGCGAGAACCATCTTCAATGGCCACTGTTACTCGTCTGTCTTTTTCGCTTCTGCCCAAATGCACATCTATGGTTCCTTTCTCTTGTGTCGGCACACCCCAAACCAGCGCATAGTAGGTTCTTTCTATGCTATGATCGAAAAACTGTTTGGCCAGGCTATTCATAGCCTTATCGGTTTTGGCAATTACCAGAAGGCCCGAGGTGTCTTTGTCTATCCTATGCACCAGTCCGGGGCGTCCATCATTACCTTCCATGGTGGGCAACTGCTGAAAGTGGTAAGCCAATGCATTCACCAAAGTGCCTGTCCAGTTATTATAGGCCGGGTGCACCACCATACTCGCTTCCTTATTTACGACCAGTATATGATCGTCTTCGTAGGCAATATTGAGCGGAATATTTTCAGGAACTACATCGGTGTCACGCGGTGGCTCTGGCAGTTCCACCACAATTTCATCGCCCGGATGTACTTTGTAATTGGGTTTTACCTCTTTACCGTTTACCTTGACAAAACCATCTTTAATGCCCTGTTGCACCTTATTGCGGGTTACGTTGGGTAGTCGGTCCATCAAAAACTTATCGATACGATACGGCTCCTGGCCTGGGTCGCACACCAGTCTGTGATGCTCAAAAAGCTCTTCCTGTTCTTCCATTCAGCTACAAATTTAGGTCAATAATTGACAATCGCATTTGAGAAAATTCTATTCACCTCTCTTCTCGCTTGTTTATATGGGTGCCCAACTCAGAAAGGTTAACCAATTGGCGTATTTTGTATGTTTGCCTCATGAACTTTTCGGTGATCAACGAACGGCTTCCGATAGAAAAATTACTTCACCCGATTGCTGAAGAGAACC
>NZ_DDDQ01000068.1:0-3183 GCF_002336325.1 Roseivirga sp. UBA1976
ACTTACTTACATCGAACTCAGGTTTATTTAGATAAGACAAATGTAAATAGACCACGTGAACTACAAGCTGTGTGTCTTGGTAGTGCCTTATAAGAGCCATTTGAGATGACACAAGGTGGTAAAATGTCGACACATTCGCTGTACGACCAAAGCAAGTAACCTTATGTTTTAATTAAAACCTCTTTTGGTGCTCACCAGCTCACCATTGCTATAATACTCAATGTCTACTACGGTACCTGATCGAGAGAAAACCTCCCAGCTACCTTCTTTTACACCATCTACTAGTTTGCCAGAGGTGATTTTTCTACCTTTTTCATCAAAGAAAGACCATTGGCCATTAGGCAACCCTCGCTCATAGTTTCCTTTAGAAAACACGGTGCCATCAGCATAATAATTTATAACCTCGCCAAAGCCGTTCTTTAAGCTTCCGGAACTGTGTTTTCTGCCTCGCTCATCAGTGTATTCAGTAATGGACATTAGTCTTCCTTCCACCCATTGCTCTTCTTTCATTGATGCACCGTTCTTATGAAAATAGCCCCAAAGCCCATCTTTCCCGCCTTTTTTATAGCTACCAATAGATTCTAGTTTTCCGGTGCTATAATAATAGAACCATTGACCGGTTTCCAGGTCATCGAGAAAAGAGCCCTCTGCAACGAGTGTTCCTGTTTGGTCAAACGACTTCCAGTTACCAACTCGTTTATCTTTTGAATATCTGCCCAATTCGGAGATCATGCCGTTGTCATGGAAATACTTCCAGGCACCTGTTTTCAGTCCGAGCTCATACTTTCCCTCCGCAGCGAGTAAGCCGTTTTCGTAATACTGCTGATAAAGGCTATCGGCCAGGCCATATTTATAGTGAGTTATCGACTCAAGTTGCTTATTGGGAAACCAGCTTCGGGCAGTGCCAACTGGTTGATCGTTTTTGTAGGTAATTTCGGAAGCGGTGCGTCCGTTCATGTGATAGGCCACCCAGATTCCTGTTTTTTTGCCTTTTTCGTAGTATTCAACACCGGCCTCCATATTTGGTCCGTAATAATACTCCCATTTACCATCGCGCTGACCGTTTAGATACAGGCCTTTTTCAATGACATAGCCATCGTAGTCGTATTTTTTCCACTCGCCATGGAGTAAACCGTTTTTATAAGTAGTCTCCACGGTTTTAAAGCCATATTCATCGAAGGCTGAGTAGTTTCCATTGAGCAGGCCGTTTTTGTAGTTAGAAATAAACTCGGCCTGACCGTTGGGATGGAAGGCCGTCCAGAGTCCTTCTTTTTCTCCACTTTTAAATGTTCCTTTTTCTAAAGGGGAGGAGTTTTCTCTAAAAGATTCCCACTCTCCGTTTAGCTGATTGTGAGCAAAAATGGCTTTTACTGCAACTACCCGGTTGGGGTAAAATAAATAGTATGGACCATTAAGGCTGTCGTTTCTATAGCTTAAACGTGCCCGTTCAACCCCGTCTATAAATATATTCCAATAGCCCGATTTTTTCCCCTCAAAGTAGTTGCCTCTATGAATGTAGCTGCTGTCTTTGGAGTAAGCTATCCAAAGCCCGCTTCTTAGTCCGTTTTCTTTTTCACCCTTCTCTGTTAGCTCCAGATTTTCTGAAGGAAAAATTAAAGTAAAAGCCTCTTGGGCCTTGAGGGGGAGTTGTGCTCCGGCCAAAAAAACAAGGGAGAAGAGTAATATTGCTTGTCGCATAAACTATAAGGTGGTTGAGAGTCGCCCTAACGAATCAAATATTAAGCCAAATCAGCCGAGAACCAATCGTTAAAACACTCAAGTGTCAAACGATGGATGGAATTAATTTGGTTCATACTAAACAATCTAAATAACCGTATTGATTGATTTTTTTTAATAAAAGTGGTCGCTTGTGTTATTGACTCTTTGTCAATCAGTAAGTTATGAGTTTCCAATAGCGAGTTAGACCATGGGTTGTCATCCAATAACAGTCGGGTGTTTTTGTTGGCAAGGGCAGGGAGCCGGTCTTCTACATATCGCAGAAAAATGCCACTGGCAATAAGGTTACAGGAAAAGTGCTGGCCATACCAAACAATCACTCTGAAAGTAAAAATGTCTGTTTGAGAGAATGAAGAAGGGAAATCGAAAACCTGAAAGGGGTATCCGGAGTGATTGTTTCCTCTACTTATTTTAGAAGGAATGCTCGAAAGACCATCTGGTAAACTCCATATTGGTCTGCTTTTCCATAACTCGGCCAACTTTTGCTGGGTGTAGTATAGTAAATCGTTAACCTGTTTATCCGTTTTTAACTTCAGTTCAAAGAATTCCTTCTTTTCAAGGAAATCGATCAACTCCTGATTAAGCTCTACCATCTGATGAGCGCTGAAGCCCATGTGAAACCACTCCCAAAAGCAGCCAGACAAACAAGGTCTCCATCTTTTATTCGGCCTTGTTCCCAAGCTTCGCTCATGGCGATAGGAATAGAAGCTGCTGTGGTGTTGCCAAGCTTCATTATGTTATTAAAGACCTTATCGTCAGCGAGACCAAATTGCTTTTGCACGAAGTTGCTAATGCGCAGATTGGCTTGATGAGGTACGAGCAGATCAATATCTTCAGGGGTTAGTCCATTATGCTGCAAGGCCTCTTGTATTACCTCGCTAAAACGCACCACAGCATGTTTGAAAACCGCATTTCCATTCATGGTTAGGTTGAATGTTTTGCCATCCAGCAGTTCTTTAGATAACCTTACTTTACGGCTCGATCCGGGGTCTTTTACGTAAAGCTCCTCAGCATAATCGCCATCGGCATGTAGGTGAGTGGAAAGTATGCCTCTGTCCTCATCGGTAGCCTGAACAATAGCAGCGCCTGCACCATCGGCAAAAATGACTGAACTCGAGCGTCCTTCTGTGGATTTATCCAGAGCAGACGATTGAATCTCCGCACCCACAACCAGAACGGTTTTATACATACCGGTTTTCACAAATTGGTCGGCAATAGATAGCGCATAAACAAAGCCAGAACAGGCATTTCTTATATCTAATGCGCCAATGCCCTGTAGGCCCAGTTCGCGCTGCAAAAGTACCCCGGAACCCGGGAAAAAATAGTCGGGTGTAATAGTAGCAAAAACTATAAAGTCAATATCATCAGGTTGTAGTCCCGCTCTTTTCAGAGCCAATTTACTGGCTCGTGTAGCCATGTTAGATACGGTGTCTTTTTCCGGATTAA
>NZ_DDDQ01000086.1:0-652 GCF_002336325.1 Roseivirga sp. UBA1976
GCTGAACTTGTTTCAGCATCTTGTGAATCTTTGAGAAAGACCCTGAATCAAGTTTAGGGGGACGACACAATAAAACAACGTCATGCTGAACTTGTTTCAGCATCCTCTCAGCCCTAGCGAGATCCTGAAACGAGTTCAGGATGACGGTGCCCTATCATTTCAGGCTTTTCCGATGATCTGCAAAAGCCTTATATTGTTATATGGCAAAAGGAGGCTCTGTTTATATCATGTCAAATCCAGGAAGGACTGTTCTGTACATTGGCGTCACTTCTGAATTGATATCCAGAGTCCTTCAACATAAACAACATATTGGTTCAACATTCACCAAAAAGTATCACTGTACCGACCTGATATATCATGAAGAATTCTCTAGTATTCAGGAAGCCATAGCTAGAGAAAAGCAGCTAAAGAATTGGCATAGGGAATGGAAATGGAATCTTGTAAAAGAACATAACCCCGAACTCAACGACCTTTCAGAGTCTATTGGAATCAACCTAGACTATGATGTTTGAAAGACCCTGAAACGCGTTCAGGGTGACGACACAATAAAACAACGTCATGCTGAACTCGTTTCAGCATCTATTGAATCTTTGAGGAAGACCCTGAAACGCATTCAGGGTGACGACACAATAAAACAACGTCATGCTGAACT
>NZ_DDDQ01000086.1:983-12562 GCF_002336325.1 Roseivirga sp. UBA1976
TTCAGCATCTTGTCAATCTTTGAGGAAGACCCTGAATCAAGTCCAGGGTGACGACATTAAAAAACAACGTCATGCTGAACTTGTTTCAGCATCTATTGATTCTTTGAGGAAGACCTTGAAACGCGTTCAGGGTGACGACACAATAAAACAACGTCATGCTGAATTTATTTCAGCATCTATTTTATCGCTGAAAAAGACCCTGAAATAAATTCAGGGTGACGTATCTTTGAACCTTGCATCATAGCAATACCCGGTACGCAATACTCATTACGCCAAATGCTCGAAATCCTCTACCAAGACTCCCACCTCATAGGCATTAACAAACCCCATGGTCTGCTGGTACATCGCTCCCCTATTGCTACCAACACCGATACTTATGCTGTGCAAGAGCTTAGAAATCAAATCGGTCAACACGTGTACCCCATCCATAGATTAGACAGAAAGACCTCGGGCGTTTTACTCTTCGCGTTGAATAAAGAACTGATAACGGATTTGATGGTGCAGTTTGAACAACACTCCGTCTCCAAAATTTATTGGGCCATTTTGCGAGGCTACACGGATGATGTAGGCACTATTGACTATGCCTTAACCAACGACAAAGACAAAACTCAGGAAGCAGTAACGCATTACAAGACGTTGGATAGAACTGAAATTGCAGTTCCATTTGGCAAGCATCCTACATCAAGATACTCGTTGGTTGAAGCCAAACCCGAAACCGGAAGAATGCATCAACTAAGAAAGCATTTTGCTCATATTCTGCATCCAATTATTGGCGACAGGCCTCATGGCTGCAATAAACAAAACAAGCTCTTTTTGGAAAAATGGAACATGAACACCATGCTCTTGCATGCTTGTTCATTAAGCTTCAGACATCCAATTTTGAGCCGGGAGATTCAAATACAGGCTTCTCCCCAGCCTGAATTTTTGAGAATGTTTCGAACACTCGGGTTTAAGCACCCACTTGGGTTTTATTAAGCTTTTTCTTTATACGGAATTCGTTTTAGGATATGCTTAATCACTGCCACCCTGGCGGTGGTTTTTCGGTTGGCCCGTAGAATTATCCAGGGGTTTCTGTCAGTATTAGTATGGGCAAACATGCGCTCTTTGTATTGGGTATATACATCCCATAGCTCCTGCGCTTTGGCATCAACCGGAGACATTTTCCATCTTTTCAATGGATTAGAAGCAATATCTTCGAACCTGTTGGCCTGCTCACCTTTGGTAATGGAGAAGTAGAATTTCATGAGAATAATGCCATCGTTGGTGATCATGTTCTCAAAGTCGTTCACCTCACTCATAAAGCGTTCATACTCTTCCTGACTACAAAAGCCATTCACCGGCTCCACAACAGCTCTGTTGTACCAACTTCTGTCAAAAAGAACAATCTCTCCCGGGTTAGGCAACCGGGTAATATAGCGCTGAAAATACCACTGCCCTCTCTCCTGTTCGGTGGGTTTTGGAAGGGCCACAACCCGGTAGTTTCTAGGATTCAGGTGGTGAGTCACCCGTCTGATTGCTCCCCCTTTTCCGGCCGCATCACGGCCTTCGAACAGAAGACAAACCCGCTTGTTATTTTTAATCACCCACTGCTGCATTTTAATAAGTTCTACCTGCAGGTCTTCGAGAGTTTTTTCATAACGCACATAACGCAACACTTTCTCGGGGTTAATTTCATCGCCCTGTGCCAGCAATAGTTTTATGGCCTTATTGGTATTAAGAAGCCTTAGCTCCTTTTCTGAAAACATATACTTCTTATCCATTATACCAGGTGATAAATTGAACGGTGAAACCTCATTACCACATTCGGATCGGGCAACACGGTGGTATTGGCACTTTCCTTACCATCATATTCAAATTTGGAAAGCACATAGCGAATACTCTCCAAGCGGGCTATCTTCTTTTTATTGGTTTTAATAATGGTCCAGGGGCTAAATGTGGTGTGCGTTCGGGCAAACATTTGCTCTTTGTAGTAGGTATATTTCTCCCACATTTCCTGTCCCTTTTCATCAACCGGGCTCAACTTCCATTGTTTAAGTGGGTTGTTTCTGCGGTCTTCGAACCTCCGGTGCTGTTCTTCTTTGTTAATGGAAAACCAGAGTTTAATTACATGAACCCCATCCTCAAACAACATATGTTCAAACTCAGGCACCTGACGCATAAATTGTTGATACTGCTCCTCGCTGCAAAATCCCATTACCGGCTCTACCACAGCCCTGTTGTACCAGCTTCGATCAAAAAATACTATTTCGCCAGCATTGGGCAGCTCCTTGATATAGCGCCTAAAATACCATTGCTTTTTTTCCAGATCGGTTGGCTTGTTAAGAGCTACCACGCGTAACGAACGCGGGTTCATGTGCTCGATAAATCTCTTTATAGATCCCCCTTTTCCGGCAGCATCACGGCCTTCAAAAATTATTGCCACCCGCTGCTGCGTTTCGGCCACCCATCGTTGCCATTTCACCAGTTCAATCTGTAGTTGTTCCAACTGTCGCTCATACTCCAGATTAAAAAGGGCCTTGCTGTAATCTCTATTCTTACTCTGCAATACTGCTTCAAGGTCGGCCCGTGTCTTAATTTTATTAAAATCAGCGTTGGTCAGCCTTTTAGAAGCCTGTAGGTTATTATTAATAGAGTCGTCTGTTATTAAAAACTCGCTCATGGGGTTACTTATCAGGGGCGACTAATATAGAAAAAACTACTAAAGAACAGCCCTATTTAAGAATTATAGCACCTTATTATTATCAAAGGTATGCCTCACTTTACATGAGCCCTAAAAGTAAGTACCTGAGTTGGGTTATTGGGATCGTTGGTAAAGACGGCCAGCGTCTTTTTTTCAAGTCCGCTCCGGTTGGTAGCATCAAATGTCACTGTCAATACGGTACTGCTTCCAGGCTGTAATTTGCTTTCGGCCAAAGAATACGTGAGGCAGGTGCAGTTAGTCTCCAACTGCTCTATAACCAACTCTGCATTGCCCACATTGGCCAGCACTACCTCTACTTCTCTTACCTGCCCTTTTTTAACCTCTTTGAAATCGTGATTAATTAAGCTGCTGGTAAAGATTGGTCGCTCGTGAACCACAGAATCGGCCTGTACCGGAGGGGGTAAAAGGGTGAACTGTATGGGAAGGTTGGCCAATGTTTTTCCCTCATTGATAAGCTCAAGATTATACCTTTGGAAGCCTGAAGGAGCCTTTTTGCCCGATAGTACGGCTATGGTCATGTGACCAAACTGATTGTGTTTTATTAATTTAGGTTCAAAAGTAACCCAGGTAGAATCATTGGCCTGAACATTTTCGAGCGATAAATTTTCACCACTCAGGTTGAATACATCAAAAGTTTTTCGAAGGGTATCTCCCTTATAGCCAGCCTGTAAATTGAATACATTCTCTTTTGCCCGAAAAGGCCAATGAATATTTCTATACGCTCTAAAAACATCGATTTCAGCAGCCAAAACCTGCAAACCAAATTGCATTCCGTGTAACAGAAAATCCTCACCGGCCAGCAGTTGAATCTCATATTCGTAATATCCGGGACGCTGGGCCAGGGCAATTTCAAAGGCAATGTGAGCCGTATCCCCTACAGCTAAAGAAAACGACTCCCGGCTAACCATTAGATTTCTGCTTTTGCTTACCACCCGTAAGTCGACCTGCTCATGGGTTGTATTAACCCAGGCAACCTCTTTGTGAAGGGTTCTGAACTCCCCTTCAACCACTCCCAAATCAATAAATTCTAACTCCTGCGCCCCTAATACCGTGTAAACGAGACACATAAACGAAATAAGAGTTAACCTCGAAAGCCTAGTCATATTTTCCATATGTAATATCAACCAAAATAAACGATGTTAATTTGATTTGAGCGGGTCATATTTCTTTAATTTGCCCAAAATTTTACCGATGGCAAGAATACTTACTGGTATACAGAGTTCCGGAAAACCACATTTGGGTAATATTTTAGGTGCAATAAAGCCAGCCATAGAGCTATCTAAAGATGAGGGCAACGAATCGTTCTTCTTCATTGCCGATTTACACTCTCTCACCACCATTAAAGACCCGAAAACTCGAATAGAAAACACCAATGCCGTAGCCGCAGCCTGGTTGGCATTTGGATTCGATACCAGTAAAAATACATTCTACAGGCAATCGAGAGTACCCGAAGTGTGCGAACTCAATTGGTATCTCAACTGCTTTACTCCCTTCCCTATGCTGGCCAATGCGCACAGCTTCAAGGATAAGTCGGATAGGCTTGCCGATGTCAATGCCGGACTATTTACTTACCCGGTACTTATGGCCTGCGATATTCTGCTCTACGATGCACATGTAGTGCCCGTGGGCAAAGATCAAAAGCAACACCTGGAGATAACCCGAGACATTGCCAGTGCCATTAACCATCAGTATGGTGAAATATTTGTTTTGCCCGAAGCCAAAATCGATGAGCAAATTATGACCATACCGGGAATTGACGGGCAGAAGATGAGCAAGTCATACGGCAACATCATCGATATTTTTCAGCCCGATAAGGCCTTGCGCAAGAACATCATGAAAATTGTAAGCGATAGTACTCCGCTGGAAGAACCTAAGAACCCGGATACTGACAATACTTTTGCGCTCTATTCTATATTGGCCGATAAAGAGCAAGCTAAAGCCATGAGGGAAAAATACCTGGCAGGTAATTATGGCTACGGCCACGCCAAACAAGAACTCTTTGAGCTGATTGTTGAAAAATTTGCCAGGGAAAGAGCCCTATACAACGATTACATGAACAACCTCGATGAATTGGAGAAGCAGCTCTCTATTGGTGAGGAAAAGGCCAGAGTAATTGCCAGGGAAGTATTACAGCGATTTAAAAAAGCCATTGGTTTTGCCTAGGTCTTGCTTTCAAGGCACATTTTCCGCCCAGCTTTGCACCAAACATGGCGTTGCTGCGTTGAATTAGCAGATTTAAGCACCATGAAGAATTTTATAATCGCCCTTGCTTCTGTACTGATAGTTTCGGCTTGCGACAATTCAGGCGATGCCGAATTTACCGGCAACCAAATTAGCTATCAATTAATACCCGGCAATGTTCAGGGCAACGAAACCACAGGCACATTGCTTATTCGTGAACGAACCGGTGGAGTGGCTCAGATAGAAATTACCCTAAACGGTGTGTTTAACAATGCCAATCACCCGGCACATTTACACTACGGAAGTCTCGAAGATAACGGCAGTATAGCCACCATGCTCAACCCGGTAGTTGAAGTTGACGGTGTAGGCCAAAGTATAACCCTATTGAGTAAACTGGAGAATGGAGAGTCTATTACCTATAGTGATCTTCTAGTGTTTGATGGAAGCGTCAAAATTCACTTTGAGGCCTCTGGCCCTATGAAAGATGAAATTTTGGGAGCCACCAACATTGGCATTAACGGCACACAAAACCAGAGCTACCTGAATGGAGACAGGTCTATAACCCTCTGTAATTCAGAATTCTAATCTATCGAACTACCAATCGCTTAGTCATTTGTCGGTTTTTGCTGGCAATTCTGAGCACGTAAGTACCGCTGGCCATTTGCGGAAGATCTAACTCTTCTATAGACTCGCTTGCCACCGTATACTCCCAAACCACCTGACCCCACAAATTAATTAATAGCAATTGTGCTCCGGGCTCTAAAGTAGCTCCCTCCTCCACCAACAGCTTCACATAGCTTCCCGATGGTGCAGGGTTTGGATATACTTTAACAGACATGGGTTGGCCTTCATGGTTAACCACATCTACCCCTACCACTTCCGAATAATCAGAAGCTCCATTAAAATCTACCTGTTTAAGGCGATAAAAGACATGGCCGAAGCCGGGGCTTTGGTCAGTAAACTGATAATGAACCGGTGTGCCAGAGCTGCCCTGCCCGTCTACGGTGCCAATGGCTTTAAAATCGTAACCTGTTTTGGAGCGTTGAATCTCAAAATAACTATTGTCTACCTCGCTCGAGGTAGTCCAGTATAGTTTTACCTGTCGGTTGACTGCTTTTGCTTTGAATTCGACCAACTCTACCGGCAGTCTTTGCATGTTGTTATCCATGGCATAAAGTACTCCCCAGTTATCTCCATTGTTGATGGTGGCTGTATTATTTACTGCATTCACCGTACCTTTTTGGGCCCAGTCCATAAATGAAGACCCTATTGGCTGCCTATACAAAGTAGCCACCAGATTAGATTCCGTACCCACCACATCGCCATCAATATAGGTATAGCTGGCACTAAAGTTAGGAGCGGTTATGTCATTGCCTGTCAAAGTCCAGTATCTGGATATATAGTCAGCCGCAGCCGTACCGTCATCATCCCCCCCCTGAGCGGTGTTGCTTGTACTTCGATTGGGGTGAGCCGCATCGGTTACGCTAAACTCTACATATGGATTGGCTCCAAGTGTGGCCGAATGCACCACAAAAGAGCCAATGGGCGAATAGTTGTTATTGTCTCCAATAGGTAGACTCAGGTCATCTCCAAAACCACTATAGTATTTTCTGACCACTCCCGATCCATTTTGCCGAATCCAGTTGCTGCTGCTTCCTCCGGTTATGGAAGCTCCTGTGGCCAGTTCCAGATCGAAACTCCCCAACACAGGGTCTCCTTCCGTAATGGTCAACACACCATTCACCCGAACATCAGCCACTAAGTTGAGGCGTTGATAGTCTCCCGTACCCAGGTTTACCACCACATTGTAGTAATCATTGGCGGTGCTGGTGGTAGTTCGCCATTGCTGACTATGGGTGGTGCCTGCCCAAACTACGGTATTGCCTGTTGCGGAAGCAGTAAAGTTGGTAATCGTAAAATTAGAACCCGAACTATTGTTTCCTGAATAGGTAAATGTTGCTCCGGTTCCATTAATAAAGCTGCCGGAACCTGTAAGGGTATTGCTCACTGTTAGCTGGCCTGTATTGGTATAACTAGCCGGACTGTTAATCACTATGTCGCGTATGGTAAGCGGGTTACTGCCCCCAATGGTGCCTGAGCTACTGGTGAGGGTATACACGCTACTTCCGTAACCGGGATCTCCTGTAAAGGTGCCGTTATTGGTAATATTTCCACTGATTGTAATATTCAGCGGTTGAGTCACATTCCAGTTACCACCAGAATTAACCAACACAGAACCCACAGACTTTGTACCGGTAGAGCTGTTAAAGGTCATTGTACCATCCAGCTCCGCAGCCCCCGTCATGGCCAGGTTTACGGAATTAATAAAAAGCTCTCTACCGGAAGCCACGTATAATGAATTGCCCGAAAGCGATCCTCCTGTAAAATTAGCTGCTCCGGCATTGAGATTAAACGCCCCTCCAACAGAAATAGCCGCTCCATTGGCTGTGACATTCGCACCAGAGCCCACATTAAAATCGCCAGTAGTTGTCCAGGTACCTTGCGAAAGCGTGAGAGATACATTTTGCAAGCTTACCGACCCGGCATCGATGGTAGATGATGCTCCGTTGAGAAAGAAGTCTCCTCCCGTTACGGTTATGGCTCCTGTTACATTCACATCGCCATTGTTATGGTCATACTCTCCGGCCGAAAGATTCATATTACCTCCAATATTCACCACAGCCGAAGCATTATCGGGAGTAAGTTCTCCCCCACTTATATTCACATTATTACCAATATTGAGAGTTACGGCATTGACTTGTAAAATACCACTTTGAATAGTTAGGTCATTACCCACCGTAAGGCTGCTACCAAAGCTCAGGTTGCCACTCGACTTGTTCAATACCAGATTGTAATAGTTACCTGAAAATGCCGTAGGATTGCCATAGCCCGTATAGGTGATGGTATTTCCAGTAGCCGCTGCATTAAAGGTTGTTACGGCAAAAGGCCCACCATTTTGCAACTCCAGCTGGGCGCCAGCACCATTTGTAAAAGCACCCGTTCCGGCCATGCCGTCTCTAATCTGTAGATTACCGGTATTGGTATAATTGGATGGACTGTTGAAATTGGCTTGAAAAAGACTAATAAGCCCGGAACCGCTAATACTTCCCGAAGCAGAATTGAAGTTAAATTGTGTGCCGTAGGCCGTATTGGTAAATGTACCATTATTCACCAGGTTTCCGGCAAAATTATATGTACCGCTTGAGGCATTCATGGTCATAGAGCCTCCACTGTTGTTTTGTACATTGCCCAAAAAATTAAAAGTATTGGATGAGCCGTTGAAGGTGGCTGTACCACCATTATTCACAGTCAAATTCCCGCCAATAGTCCATGTAGAGCCGCTACCGGCATTTAAGAAACTACCGGCAGAGTTTACAGTTACTGCTCCAAAGGTGCGTGTTCGGGAAGAACCTGAAACGGATATGGTTCCGTTCACTGAGGTGGCTCCTGCGGTTTGAAAAGTCAGTGCACCTATATTGAGTGTAGCCCCCGAATTTACTGTGAGAGACCCCAGGTTATCGAATACATGATTGGTATTAAAACCCGACAGAGTAAAAGTGCCGGTTGCTGTTACAGAGCTATTAATAGTAAGGGTACGGTTGCCGCTATAGTTAATGGTGCCCGACTGTAAAATGAGCACATTGCAATCTTCATTGTTAGATATGGTAATGGTATGGCCCGATTGTATTGTCACCTGATCATCTCCATCCGGTCGACCATTGGCATCACTACCGCTTACCAGCGTCCAGGTATTTCTATCGCGCCATTGCCCAGACCCTGCAGAAACAAACACCCCTTGCGCCTGAGCCATATGGGCAAGCGCAATCAGAAGCAATAAACCGATTAAAGACTTCGACATTTAGGTGAAATAATACAAGCCGCTGACATGTACGAAAACCGCGCACTTTCAGATGGACTTATGACCAAATTTCTTTTGTTTTTTTAACGACAAAAAATTGTATTTGAAAAGTGTCGCTATAATTACCTGAACGGCAACAAACACCCTACCTGCATAGTTCGAAATTTACCTTATTTTTGGGCTGTATTGCCCTTTTTAGGACTTTCAACACCACAGAAAATTTGGAATAAAACCATATCGAATGAATCCATTACTGACAATATCAAATTCGCTAAATAATCCACCTGCATTTTCCAAAATCACCAATGATCATTTTAAACCTGCTTTCGAACAACTCATTGAAAAAGCAAAAGCAGAAATTGATAAAATCGGTGCATCAGAGGCGCAACCTACCTTTGAAAACACCATTGAAGCGCTGGAGTTTGCCGGTAAAGATCTGGATAGAGTAAGTGCCATATTCTTTAACCTGAACAGTGCTGAAACCAACGATGAAATGCAGGCGATTGCCCGAGAGGTATCACCCATGCTTACTGAGTTTTCAAATGACATATTGTTGAATGAACAGCTTTTTAAGCGTGTTAAAACTGTTTACGATCAACAAAACAGGGAAGACCTATCACCCGAAGCCCAAACTCTGCTCGATAAAACATACAAGAGCTTTACAAGAAACGGAGCTTTACTTTCCGATGAAAAGAAAGCCACGCTTAGAAAAATTGATGTTGAACTAGCTCAGTTATCTCTGGAATTTGGGGAACACGTTTTGGCAGAAACCAATAAATACGAATTGGTTCTTGAAAATGAAGCCGATTTGGCCGGTCTGCCCGACCAGATTAAAGAACAAGCTGCGGAAACCGCAGAAAACAAAGGCTATCCGGGTAAATGGGTGATTACCCTTGAATACCCCAGCTATGTGCCATTTATGACGTATTCGGCTCGAAGAGACCTGCGCGAAAAACTAGCGAAGGCTTTTGGCTCTAAGGCTTTTAAAGGCGATGATTTAGACAACCGGGAGATTGTAAAGCAAATTGTGAAGCTCAGGAATGAACGTGCAAAACTACTGGGCTATAAAACTCATGCTCATTTTGTATTGGAAGAGCGCATGGCCCAATCGCCAGACAAGGTGATGGATTTTTTAAGTGAATTGGAAAAATATGGTAAGCCCGGAGCTCGCAGAGATGTGGAAGAAGTGGCTGCGTTTGCTCAAAAGCTAGATGGCCTGGAGAAGTTAGAAAAATGGGACTTTGCCTACTATTCTGAAAAGCTCAAGAAAGAAAAATATAATGTAGACGATGAGCTTTTAAAGCCCTATTTTCAGTTAGAGCATGTGGTGGAAGGCGTTTTTAAAACTGCCGAAAAGCTTTTTGGAATTCGTTTTATCGAAAACCCATCGATAGACCGTTACCACAAAGACGTAACCGTTTATGAGGTAAAAGATGAAAACGACAATGATGTAGCTACTTTCTATGCCGACTTTTTTCCCAGAGCAGGTAAACGTGCCGGGGCATGGATGACCTCATATGCGGGACAGTATAAAGATGAATCGGGCAATCATCGTCCATTGGTTTCAATTGTGTGCAACTTCACTAAGCCAAGTAAAACCACCCCCTCCCTCCTTACCTTCAATGAAGTAACCACCTTGTTTCATGAATTTGGACATGCCCTGCACGGTATGTTGGCCAATGGCACCTACGAGAGCCTTTCCGGAACCAGTGTGTACTGGGATTTTGTGGAGCTACCTTCTCAACTCATGGAAAATTGGTGCTATGAAAAAGAATGTCTCGACCTGTTTGCACGCCATTACAAAACCGGTGAAAAAATTCCACAGGAGTATATTGAACGCATTAAGGAGAGTGCCAGCTTTATGGAAGGTTATCAAACCATGCGCCAGCTAAGCTTTGGTATGTTAGATATGGCCTGGCACGGTACAGAAAACCTCGAAGTAGAAAATGTGGCAGCCTTTGAAAGTGACATTATGAGTAAAACCGATGTTCTGGCACCCATTGAAGGCACCAATATGAGTTGCTCCTTCTCTCATATTTTTCAGGGAGGCTATTCGGCCGGATACTATAGCTACAAATGGGCCGAAGTGTTGGATGCAGACGCCTTTGAATACTTTAAGGAACATGGCATTTTCAACCGTAGTATTGCCGATAAGTTCAAAGAGCATGTGCTTTCGGCCGGTGGTTCTGAACACCCAATGAAGCTATACAAGCGCTTTAGAGGTCAGGAACCCGATGTGAAGGCACTATTGAGAAGAGCCGGATTACTTCAATAGAACTTGAAGCAACCACCTGCATACATATTGCCCATTATTGTATTGGCTCAATTTGCCGGCACTTCACTTTGGTTTGCCGGCAATGCCATTTTACCACAAATTCAGGAATCGTGGGGGCTTCCCCCCAATAGCATTGCTCTGGTTACTTCCAGTGTAATGTTAGGCTTCATTAGCGGCACACTACTGTTCGCACTAAGCTCTCTAGCCGATCGGTTCAGTGCCTCTAAGGTGTTTTTTATATGTGCCTTGCTGGGTGCAGCACTCAATGGTGCCGTACTGTTTACAGGACAGTCGTTCGAATTGCTCCTGTTGTTTCGTTTTCTCACAGGTATTACCCTGGCCGGGATATACCCGGTGGGGATGAAAATTGCCTCCGATTGGTTTGAAGGCCGATTGGGCAAGGCCTTAGGTTATTTGGTCGGTGCTCTGGTCATGGGTTCTGCCTTTCCACACTTACTCAACCACCTGGGGGGCGGCTATGACTGGCAACCGGTAATGATTGGAACTTCCACCCTTGCCGTTTTTGGGGGAACGCTCATTTTCTTTTTTGTGGGCGATGGTCC
>NZ_DDDQ01000064.1:0-11353 GCF_002336325.1 Roseivirga sp. UBA1976
TTTGCGTATGTGAAGTTTTCAGAGAAATGTTCCGCAATGACCTCCTAAGAGGGGATATTTTACTACTTACTTACATCGAACTCAGGTTATTTTAATGTAGGTGGTAAATTGTCTGAAGTCCGCTGAATCTGGCAGCCGTCTTCTCAGGATATATAGTGACGGGCTGGTGGCTTGCCTTCTAAAGTGTTTGATAGCTGACAACTGGAGAGCTAATTGGTCAAAGATGGAACTTCGAGCAAGGTGTTTGGCTTTGATGAAGTTGATATTTCATAGCTTTGCGCTTTGTTTTGAAAAGGGAGTTGTTGAACATCAGGGTTATTATACCGGCATTTAATGAAGAAAAATCTATTGCGCTGGTGGTAAGGGATATTCCCAAGCCCATGGTTAAGGAGGTAATTGTGGTGAATAATGCTTCTACCGACAATACGGTGGAAGTAGCCCGGCAGGCCGGAGCCACTGTATTGAATGAAATGACCCCGGGTTATGGAAACGCCTGTTTAAAGGGACTGGAATATCTGAAAGGCCTGAATGATACAACAGATATTGTAGTGTTTATTGATGGCGATTATTCAGACTACCCCACACAATTACCCGAACTGGTGCACCCAATTATTGAGGATAATTTCGATATGGTGATTGGTTCCCGAGCCTTGGGTACACGAGAGTCGGGATCGATGACTTTTCCGCAGGTGTTTGGTAACTGGTTGGCCACCACTCTTTTGCGATGGTTCTATGGAGTTCGTTTTACTGACTTGGGGCCTTTTAGAGCCATTAAGTACAAGCGTCTTATGGCCTTGAATATGACGGATAGAAATTATGGCTGGACGGTTGAAATGCAACTGAAAGCTGCTCAGCAGGGCCTACGCTGTACAGAGGTGCCTGTAAACTATAAAAGGAGAATAGGGGTTAGCAAAGTGTCGGGTACTGTGAAGGGCACTGTTATGGCAGGTTATAAAATTTTATATACCATATTTAAGTATTTGTAATGTACTGGCTGGAACTACTGATAATGACACTTTACACAGGGGCGCTGCTGTTCATCTTTGCCTACAGTATTTCGCAGTTAAGCCTGGTGTATCATTACAAAAAAGCAGTTAAAAAGGGTCAAATAAAGCAACCGGCTACCGTTGGTCCTGACTATGAGTACCCCATGGTTACGGTGCAGCTGCCGGTGTATAATGAGCTGTATGTGGTGGAGCGCCTTATCGATGCCGTTGCCCGATTCGACTGGCCGAAAGAGCGTCTTGAAATTCAGGTGTTGGACGATTCTGACGATGAAACCGTTGAGCTTATTGCCCGGAAAGTAAGCCACTGGCAGCAGCAAGGGGTAGCCATTGAGCACGTTAGACGTCCGGAGCGTAAAGGCTTTAAAGCGGGTGCATTGCAATATGGAATGGCCCGTGCCAAAGGCGAGTTTATCGCCATTTTCGATGCCGACTTTGTGCCTCAACCCGATTTTCTGAAAGGCTCGGTGCCACACTTTAATCAATCCAAAGATATTGGGGTAGTGCAAACACGTTGGGGGCACATCAATGAAAAGTATTCGTTGCTTACTCGTCTGCAAGCCTTTGGGCTCAATACTCATTTTCGGGTAGAACAGAACGGCCGATTTCAGGGCGGGCACTTTCTCAACTTCAACGGTACTGCAGGCGTTTGGCGAAAGACCTGTATTGAAGATGCAGGAGGCTGGAAAGCCGATACACTGACAGAAGATCTGGACTTAAGCTACAGGGCTCAACTCAAAGGATGGAAAATATTCTATACCCCCGAAATTGTAGCTCCGGCCGAATTGCCTGCCGCTATGGGGGCCATAAAATCACAGCAATACCGCTGGACCAAAGGGGCTGCTGAAACAAGCAGAAAGCTGCTTCCGCAAGTGTTAAAAGCTCAGCTGCCCTGGGGAACTAAGTTTCATGCGGCTTTCCATTTGCTAAACTCGGCTGTGTTTATTTGCATTGTTATTACGGCATTGCTCAGTGTTCCGGTGCTTTTTATTCGCAACCTGTCCGATGGTTGGGGCATGCTGCTCAATATTTCCATGATATTCCTGATGGGCTATGTGTTTTTGGTCATTTTTTATTGGAATGGATTTAAGAACGATGGGGTAAGTTTTTGGCAAAACTTGCGACAGTTTGTGCCTCAAATGTTTATGCTCCTCTCTGTTTTTCTGGGACTTTCAGTACACAATGCTGTAGCTGTTTTTGAAGGATTGATTGGTAAGAAAAGTCCTTTTATCCGAACCCCGAAATTCAATATAAAGACCACCAAAGACAGTTGGCATGGAAATAAATACTTTAGTAGGAAGGTAAACCCTCTTACTCTGGTAGAAGGCTTGCTGAGCCTCTACTTTTCGGCAGGCCTGGCGTTGGCTTTCTATTTCAACGATTTTGCCCTTCTGCCCTTTCATATCTTGCTTAGTTTAGGTTTCTTGTTGGTGTTCTACTATTCGGTACAGCATACAAGACATGCCTAGACAGCACAATTATTGGCTCAACCTGGGGTTTATTCTCAGTGCAGCCCTAACCATCTATCTGGGGTATTTTGTGCCTCGCGAAGCCACTTTACCACTGATCGCTGGCTACACACTTTTCTTTGGTTCGGTAGTATTGATAATCAAAAAACTAGAGCCGGGCGAAGAAGACCTGGCCTACTACTGGGGCATGTTGTTACGTTTGCTGCTAATTGCTTCCATTCCCAAGTTGTCAGACGATGTCTATCGGTTTATATGGGATGGTCGCCTGCTAACCGCACTGGAAGACCCCTACAAACACTTACCAAATTATTTTCTCAACCGCGGAGTGGAGGGTGTTGATGCGGTTTTGTACGAAAAACTCAATTCCAAAGAGTATTTTAGCATTTATCCGCCACTCAATCAGTTGGTGTTTTTTATTGGTGCTCTGTTTTCTCCACAGTCGGTATTTTGGTCTATAGTAGTAATGCGCATTGTGCTGCTCGTTTTCGATTGGGGAAACCTAAAGCTAATTCAGCGCCTGCTGGCCCATTATAAATTACCCAAACACTACGGACTTTTGTATGTGCTCAACCCTTTGGTGGTACTGGAATTCAGTGGCAATCTTCATTTTGAAGTAATACTTATTTTCTTTTTGTTACAGGCCATTTGGCACTACGAAAAAGGCAGACTCCATATTTCAGCCATTTTCTTTGGGCTGTCAGTAGCCACCAAATTTATTCCACTAATTGCCTTGCCTTTGCTGCTTCGCAAATTGGGTGTGAAAAAGACCGTTATCTATGGATTGATTGTGACGGGTACTTTGGCAGTGACCTTTTTGCCATTGATTAATACGGCTCATGTTTGGGCTATTTGGGAAAGTCTTCAACTGTACTATCAAAAATTTGAGTTCAATGGCAGCTTTTACTACCTGGCCCGGTGGTATGGGTTTGAAACAGAGGGGCACAACATTATTGCTAAATCGGGCAAATGGATGATGTACGCTACCCTTGGCTCAATAATGATTTACTCTCTTTTGGCCAAAAAGAAAGGCCAATGGCCGCGGCAAATGGTTTGGGTATGGTTGTTTTATTTGCTTTTTGCCACAACGGTTCATCCTTGGTATGTTCTTCCTCTGTTGGCGCTAAGTGTGTTCTCCAGGTTTCGGTTTCCGCTAGTGTGGTCGTACCTCATTTTCCTCACCTACATCAACTATTCTGGCGGACAATATGTCGACAGGTTGGATGTTGTAATTGTTGAATACGGCCTTCTGGCTCTAATCATTGTGGCAGAGCTGCTGGGGTTAAAAGGGGATAAGCTGATTTTTAATTCAACTCTAAACGATAAGTAATGTGCTTTTTGGAAGGTTTGGCTCCCAGGCCTCTATGAATAGCCAGCATTTTTTCGTTGAAATCGCCCACCCACGAGAGCTCTATTTCATTGACATTGGTGTTGGTAATGGTGTGCTTAAAGCAGCAATAGGTAAGTACTGACTCCAGCCCCATGTTCTGAAACTTGGGTTTGCTTCCCATGACTACCACGCGTACCCGGGTAATGTATTTGGTTTTCTTTAGCCACACAAACCGAAGCTTGTTCCAGAGGTTTAGTTTGCCGTTGAACTTTTTGAATATCTGGTTTACATCGGGCAGGCACATTACAAAAGCAGCCGGTTCACCATCTACATAAGCAAACTGCACCAGCCCGGGGTCTACTATGGGTTTTATTTTTCGGAAGGTTTCAATCACATACTCCTTTTTAATAGGAGTGAAGTTTTCGAACTCTGCCCAGGCGCTGTTGTATATGTTCATGAAGTCTTCGGCAAACCCATCGATTAGAGCTGGCTTGAACTCACGAATTTCGAGGTTAGGCCTACGCTGCATCACATATTCCGCAATTTTTACAAATCGGGGGCTAAGGCCATTCTCCAGGGTAAACTCATTGGTGATTTGCTCCATTTTCTTTTGGAAACCATAGCTTTCCAAAAGTTGCTTGTAATACGGATGATTATAGGCCATTCCGTACGATGGTTGAGTAAAGCCCTCAACCAACAGCCCCCAGTACTGGTCGTTCTCTCCAAAATTAATGGGGCCGTCAACTGTAGTCACCTTTCGCTCTTTGAGCCAGTCAATGGCAGCGTCTAACAGCATTTTGGAGGCGGTTTCATCATTTATGCTTTCAAAAAAACCAATGCCGCCAATGCGCTTATTGTTATAGTTGGCCTTTTTTTCGTTGATGAAAGCGGCTACTCGGCCAATGAGCTTGCCGGAGCTGTTTTTAAGAATCCAACGGGTAGCTTCACCATGCTGATAGTAGGTGTTTTTTTCAGGGTTAAAAACCGCCTCAATGTCTGTATCCAGAGGGCAAACCCATTCGGGATCATTTTTATAGAGCTCCCGGGCCACATCTAAAAAGGCTAGTTCTTCGCTTCTATTTTTTACCTCTATTAATTGCATACAAACGGCTTTTCAAGCATGGGACAAAGAAATCTTTTATTTGGCAATCTTGAAAACAGAAGGGCTAATATTTAGCTCAATAACCCTTTGCTCAGCAAATCGTCAAAAATGAGACGGTCTACCCAGGAAACAAGTTGCTTATCGGCAAAGTTAAGCCAACGAATTTCTTCTATTTCCGAGGCGGGCTCAATTTTACCCTGATACTTGCCCCAGTAGCAGGTCATTTGCACCACAACACCTTCCGGCTTCCCGTGGGCTTGTGCCTCAAATGTACCATAATACTCTAAAGAATTGGGAAGCAAGGCAACCGACAGTTCTTCTTCAATCTCTCTCATTAAGGCTTCATCGTCCGATTCGCCCGGCTCACGTTTTCCACCCGGAATATAGAAGGTATCTTTCCCTTTACTGCGGGCAACCAGAATTTTGCCATCAACAATCTCTAGCCAGGCCAGTTTGTCTATGATCGTAGTTTTAGTTTCCATCGAGCTTTTCTGAGATTATCTTTGTGATGCTGTTTTTACCTATCAGGTTTTCTAACTGATGGGCCAGGATTTCCAGAGAATCATTTTCATGGAAGTATATTTCTTTCCTTAAACGCCAGTATAATTTACTTTTTTCATTGTCGCACGAAACTATCAGCTCATTGAAGACTTTAAGAGTCATGTCAGGATCAATCAGCGAGGTGGAGGCTATGGAGTAGTCGGCCAAAAGAGGTTCAAATAGGAACTCTTCTGGCACGCGGTTGTAGAAATATTCTGCTCTTTCCCATCGGTTCATGCTGGCTTCATTGTATGCTTTTTCCAGGTTTTTGGCAAGTTCGGAAAGCAGCTCGAAATAGCCGGGTGATGTAATGCTTTGAAAAGCCATTTTAGAAAGAGGCATATTTCTGTGTACAAGGTCTATGTCGCCAATAAACAGCTGGTATCCGTTGGTAATGAGTTTAAACTCCAATACCTCGAAAATACTGGACGGGTGGGTATACACGAAGGTGAGCCGGTAAGAATCTTTCTGTAATTCTTTTGAAGTAAGCGTTACCCGGCCATCTATGGAAGAATAGTAACAAAGCCAATTTAATGTGGTTCTTAGACCATCATTAAGTACTTTCGGATTCTCCAATCCAATGGATTCAAGCTGATAGTCACTGTAGCCTTTGGTCTTAGCCAGCCGAACACAACTGTCTTTCAGATGAGAAAGCCCAATGAGTGCCGATAGAATTTTCGGTTTGTTTTGGGTTAGTGCTGTGCCAATTTTAAAAGACACTTTCTCTAATTCTTCATCGGAAAAACTGGCGAGGGTTCTTTTTTGCTCACAACCCAGATTAAGGAAGACCACCAGACCAACTAAGACTAAAGCTTTGTTCACTCCTCAATCAGTTTTTGGAGTATCTCCTGAGCAGCTTTGGCAATAACGGTGCCCGGTCCGAATACGGCTGCTACTCCGGCATTGTATAAAAACTCATAGTCGTTTGGCGGAATTACTCCCCCGGCTATCACCATTATATCATCTCTTCCTATTCTCTTTAGCTCGTTAATTAGCTGCGGAATGAGGGTTTTATGACCTGCGGCCAGGCTGGAGGCCCCCACAATGTGTACATCGTTTTCTGCGGCCTGCAAAGCTACTTCTTCCGGAGTCTGGAAAAGCGGGCCTATGTCTACATCGAATCCCAGGTCGGCAAAACTAGTCGCAATTACTTTGGCCCCACGGTCGTGGCCGTCCTGACCCATTTTGGCCACCATAATGCGAGGTCTCCGTCCATCCAGTTCGGCAAATTCATCGGCCAGCGCTCTGGCTTTCAGAAAGTCTTCATTTTCTTTCACTTCACTCGAATATACACCCGAAATTGTTTGCGTCACAGCTTTGTGTCGGCCAAAAACTTCTTCCATAGCCATGGATATTTCGCCTAGAGAAGCCCTGTTGCGGGCTGCTTCTACAGCTAGTTCCAGCAGGTTGCCCTGGCCGGAGCGTGCACATTCGGTAAGGGCTTTCAATGAGCCTTGAACAGCTTCGTTGTTTCTTTCGTTGCGTAGTTTTTCCAATCGGGCTATTTGCGATTTCAATACAGCGGTATTGTCTACCTCTAATAGCTCAATGTCTGTTTTTTCCTCTACCGCATATTGGTTCACACCCACAATAACGTCTTTCCCAGAGTCTATTCTGGCTTGCTTTCGGGCGGCAGCTTCTTCAATTCTTAGCTTGGGCAAGCCTTGCTCTATAGCTTTGGCCATACCCCCCATTTCTTCAACCTCCTGAATGAGCGACCAGGCTTTTTTTACCAGCCGATCGGTGAGGTGCTCTACATGATGTGAACCTCCCCAGGGGTCGATAACCCGGGTTATGCCGGTTTCTTTTTGTAAGAAAAGTTGTGTGTTTCGAGCAATGCGAGCCGAAAAATCGGTTGGTAGGGCAATGGCTTCATCGAGCGCATTGGTATGCAACGATTGTGTGTGACCCATGGCGGCAGCCATAGCCTCTACGCAGGTCCGGGTCACATTATTGAACGGATCTTGTTCTGTAAGCGACCAACCGGAAGTCTGGCAGTGCGTTCTTAAAGCCATAGACTTCGGGTTTTTTGGGTTGAATTGCTTGACCAGTTTGGCCCAAAGCAATCGGCCGGCCCTCATTTTGGCAATTTCCATAAAATGGTTCATTCCAATGGCCCAGAAAAAGGATAGCCGTGGGGCAAAGTCATCGATATCTAAGCCGGCATTGATACCTGTTCTAAGGTATTCCAGTCCATCGGCCAGGGTGTAGGCCAGTTCCAGATCGGCTGTGGCTCCGGCTTCTTGCATGTGGTAGCCCGAAATGCTGATGGAGTTAAACTTGGGCATGTATCGGGAGGTGTATTCGAAAATATCACCTATAATTCTCATGGAGGGAGCAGGAGGATAGATGTATGTGTTTCGTACCATGAACTCCTTGAGAATGTCGTTTTGAATGGTTCCGCTTAGTTGCTCTTTATTCACACCTTGTTCTTCGGCTGCCACTATATAGAAGGCCATGATTGGAATTACGGCACCATTCATGGTCATGGAAACAGACATTTTGTCTAGCGGAATCTGATCGAAAAGCACCTGCATATCGAGAATGGAGTCTATGGCTACGCCTGCTTTTCCTACATCGCCCACCACGCGCGGGTGGTCGGAGTCATAGCCACGGTGTGTGGCCAGATCGAAAGCTACAGACAGACCCTTTTGGCCGGCAGCCAGGTTTCTTCGGTAGAAGGCATTGGACTCCTCGGCAGTAGAAAAACCGGCATATTGTCTTACGGTCCATGGCCTAACGGTATACATGGAGCTGTAGGGGCCTCTTAAGTATGGGGGCATACCGGCTGCGAAACCCAGATGTTCCGGTGTTTCTGGTTTTAAGGTGTTGGGATTGGCCGGTATTTCTATGCCTTCGGCCGACTTCCAGGTTTGGCCGCTATGGTTTTGATTATTTTTTGGGGTTGCTGGTGCTAATTTCGGTCTCATTAACGGCTGGTTTTAGGTTGAAAACTAGTCAGGTCCAGGTTAGACACTCCACCCTCTTGCTCTATTTGTTGCAAGATATTGAACGACTGATGGAAGAGTTCTTCTGTAAGGTGTTCTATATAGTAGGAGCCGGCAGCCGGATCTACCATTTTATTCAGGTAAGACTCTTCACTAAGAATAGTAGAGATGTTTCTGGCTATGCGTTGTGCCAGTGATTTTTTGCTTGGGAATACATTATAAAAAGGTCTAACCAACAAGGCATCCACTCCTCCGATAACTGCGGACATGGCCTGTGTAGTGGCATGCAGCAGAAAACTATGCGGATCGGCCTCTTCACCGGTCCAGGGGCCGGCTTCTGCAACAAGGGTTGGGCTTGCGCTTTCATGGCCATAGCCTGTAGCAATCGTGCTGAAGAGTCTGCGGAGTGCCCGCAGTTTGGCTATTTCTAAAAAGAAGTCGTTACTCAACCTCACCTGAAGTACTGCCTGACGAAGGCAATCTTCCACACCATGTCCTTGTTCAGTGAGCGTATCTACCCGATCAATTAATCGGCCTATGGTAAGGGCCAGGTTTAAAGGAGTGTCGCTCTCGCTGTTCATCATAGCCATCAGCAACTTAGGACCTGTGCTCAAAAGTGGTGCTCCCGGGCCATGTATAAAGCCGTTGGTTTCTTCCAGTGGTATGTTTTTAGCTTTCAGGTACTCGCGGTATTTTTCAACGAGTGTTTGGGCCAGGTTTTGACGCTCAAAATGGAATGCCACATGGCAGTATTTCAGTTCTATATCTTTGAGCAACACCTGGTAGTCGGGAGTTTCGCTCAACTCGAAGAGTATGCCGCTGGCACCACCTGCCAAAGCATTTAGCGCCTCTTTATTGGCTTCTGACTCATGCACAACTTCTACGGGCTGGTAATTCACCCAAAACCGGTCGCCCAGTAAGGCGGTGTTTTGGCTGAAATGAGTGTAGTCAAACCTTTCGAAATCAAGGTCTTCAGCCGTGTAAAATGGCTTTCCTTTCACTCCCCCGGTTTTCCACAAAAGCGAATCTGTTGGTTGGCCTTTCAGATCTTTTTCCAGCTGAGCCATCCAGTCTTGAGCGGAATGTTTAGAAAAATCCTCGAATAAGCTATTCTCCATAAATTACGGTTTACTTGTGCGAAAATACGTTTTTTCGTCTTGGAGCCTAAATCTTTCTGGTATCTAAAATGAGTGCAGTTAGGGCTTGACTATCAGAGACTAGTCAACTTATCAACAGAAAAGAGTGTGGATAACGTGTGGATTAGTGGGGAAAACTATTTTCTCCTCTTACAGTTCTTAGGCTTTCCATTGTCTGTGTTTTTTTTCATTTTTGTTCCCCTCCTCTGGCAAAGTAAGGGTCAATTTTTGAATTGTTGATGGTGAAAAGCGAAACTTCTGTATGGGATGACTGCCTCGATCTGATTCGGGGACAGGTGGGTGATCAAAGCTTTAAAACATGGTTTGAGCCGATCAGACCCATAAAGCTTGAGAACGACACGCTTACCATTCAGGTTCCAAGTCAGTTTTTTTATGAATACCTGGAAGAGCACTATGTGCACTTGTTGAGGCAATGCATACAAAATGAGCTGGGCCCCGGTGGCAAGCTGGAGTATTCTGTAATTGTAGACAGCGGAAGCGTGAAGAATCAGGCGTATGCGGTAACGCTGCCGAATCAAAGACAGCACAAAAGTGCTAACAACGGATGGGGTAAAGGGGCTGACTCGCCCGAAGTGCTGAATCCTTTTGAGATGCCTTCGCTGGATAAAAACTCGAGGTATTCTAACCTTAACCCTAACTATAGCTTCGACAACTACATAGAGGGCGACTGCAACCGGCTGGCACGTTCGGCAGGTATAGCGGTAGCAGAGAAACCTGGCATTACCTCCTTTAACCCTTTGATGATTTATGGTGGTGTAGGGCTGGGTAAAACTCACCTGGTGCAGGCCATTGGTAATAAGATTGGTGAAGAGGGCAAAAACAACTTTGTGTTGTATGTTTCTTCCGAAAAGTTTACGACCCAGTTTACCGATGCCATTAAGAACAATAGCATTCAGAGCTTCACCAACTACTATCTGCAGGTAGATACGCTAATTATAGACGATGTTCAGTTTTTTAGCGGAAAGGAGAAAACTCAGGAAATGTTCTTCCACATTTTCAATCATCTGCACCAGAACGGTAAGCAAATTATAATGTCTTCGGACAGAGCTCCGCGCGATTTAAAGGGATTGCAAGATCGCTTGCTTTCACGTTTTAAATGGGGGCTTACGGCCGATCTTCAGATGCCTGATTTTGAAACCCGGATGGCCATTATTATGCGTAAGATGCAGTCCGATGGAATTTATATTCCTGACGATGTGGTGGAGTACCTGGCCTACTCGGTAGATACTAATGTGAGGGAGTTGGAAGGCGTGCTTATTTCGCTCATTGCGCATGCTACGCTCAACAAGACCGATATTAACCTGGAACTGGCTAAGCAAACGCTCAAAAACATTGTGCACGATATAGAGTCTGAAGTAGGTATTGACTACATCCAGAAAACGGTGGGCGAATACTTTCAGATTAGTGTTGAAGACCTAAAAGACAAAACCCGAAAGAAGGAGATTGTAATTGCCCGCCAGGTAGCCATGTATCTTTGCAAAGAGTACACCAACCATTCCTTAAAATCTATTGGCTACCACTTTGGCGGAAGAGACCACAGCACGGTAATTCATGCGGTGCAGTCGGTGAGTGATATGATGGATATCGACCAAAAATTTGCTCAGGCCATAGAAGAGCTGAAGAAGAAGATGAAAATGAAGTTGGTTTAGGACTTCTGTTCACTAGTTTTCCGTTTTCAGTAGCAGAAACAACTCCTCGTCATGTTGCCCTACAGTGATTTCCAGAGTGTGTTTGAAGTTTTCTGATTTTCGAATCTCAGTTTCCAGCTCGGAAAATAAATCAAAAAAGATCAGATAAATTTCGCTA